>NZ_JXTH01000004.1 GCF_000836725.1 Anoxybacillus thermarum
GTCCAAGCGGGTTGAACAGGCCAAACGGAAGGCAGGACGGTTGTGGGCAGATGTGGTGCGTCAGAATCTACCGTGTCTGCAGCGGTCATCCGGGACGCCGATCCATCAAGCGTTGTCGGCGCTTCGGGATTTTGGTTGGGTGTAAAAAAATGGAATACAATATCATCACTTCAAGATGAGGGATGAGAGTCCAAAAGCGCTTACGATATCAATTCCTGAAAATGGTTCGCTAACTAGTGATTGACAACACCCGTAGTGAACCGAAAAAATGTTCTCCACAAAGTCTTGACTGACTCAGTTACATTGCTTTCTTTGCATTTCTTGTATGTCTTTTGTATATTAGTTGGTCTAAAGAAGGTTGGAAAGGCATTTTACTTCTTTTTTTAAAAGGTATTGTTATTTTTTTTATTATTTACGTTGTCGTATTTGTTATTGTATGGTCGATTATGAAGTTGGTTGGTTTTTTAAAAAGACGTTTGCAATGAATGATACGTTGCACAAAATATTTTTCGAGCGATTCCACCATCCCATATGGAGTGGTTTTTTGTTATACTTGTTTCATCGATACATAGAAAGGATAACGCGCGATGGAACGAGAACATTTGTTGTTGATTGATGGAATGGCGTTATTGTTTCGATCGTTTTATGCGACAGCGCCGAGATGGATGGTGAATAGCCGTGGGGTGCCGACGAATGCGGTATATGGGGTAGTAAAGCATATCGAAGCGGCGACAAATGCCCTTCAACCGACGCACGTCGTTTGTTGTTGGGATATGGGAAGTACGACGTTTCGCACCGAATGGTTTCCAGACTATAAAGCGAATCGTGGGGAGCCGCCGTGTGAATTAGTTCCGCAATTTGATTTAGCGAAAGAAGCGGTTGCGATGCTAGGCATTCCGAATATCGGCGTGCTCGGTGCCGAAGCGGACGATTGCATCGGCTCGCTTGTGAAGCAATATCGTGAGGAGATGCGCATTTCGATTGTGACCGGGGATCGTGATTTATTTCAACTTCTTTCGGAACATGTCACTGTTTATTTGTTGGCAAAAGGAATCGGCAAATACGAAGCGTATACGCTCGACCGTTTTATTGAAGAAAAAGGGATTCAACCTCATCAGCTTATCGATGTGAAAGCGCTTATGGGTGATCCAAGCGACAATTACCCAGGCGTGCGCGGCATCGGGGAGAAGCAAGCGGTTAAACTCATTCAACAATACGGTTCGATTGAAGGAATTTTAGAGAACTTAGCGAACGTAACAAACGCACAGCAGAAAAAAATAACAGAACATCTCGACTTGCTTCATTTGTCGCGAAAACTAGCGGCCATCCATTGCGATATTCCGATTCAATTAGAGTTGGAAAAAGCGAAATGGGATGGGGAGCAGAGGCGGTTTAGGGAAGTATTAGAAGCGATTCGGTAAGGGGAGTAAATCATGTTAGTAGAAGGAACAAAAAGCGGGACGTTCCATTGCAGAAGGAAAAGTCGGACGTTAAACAACAAAAAGGTGCTAAATGTATGTGAAAATTCTCTAAAAACACTAGATTTGAAGTCGTTTCCGATCATTGATGACTTTGAAATCATAGTGACAGTTAAAAGTAACAAGACATGGGGAAAACATCTTTTTTTCTATAGTGCGAAGCAAAATGAAATTCTCACTTCATTTCCATGGTGGGATTTTGCAGAGAAATTTTTGGGGATGTGGGATGAACATGATATTCCGATTGGCACAATTGCTCGACCTTTTTTTGACCTTGAACAAGGATGGCATATTATCATTTTCGAAAAACGTGACTATGTGTACATTCTAGAAGGTAACGAGTATAATAGTGAATACAACAAAATTCATACGTGGTACAAGGTTCAGAAAGAAGTGTACTATGAAGAATGGAAAAAGTTATTGAATATGTTTTAACCAGCCCCCTGCGGAGGCTGGTTGTTATTTTCGCACTTGCCCGTTTCCATACACGAGTGTTTTCGTTGTCGTGATGGCGCGTAAGCCCATTGGGCCACGAGCGTGCAGTTTTTGCGTGCTAATGCCGATTTCAGCGCCGTATCCGAACTGTTCGCCGTCGGTAAACCGAGTGGAGGCGTTATGGTACAATACAGCGGCGTCGACGCGAGCAAAAAACTGCTCTACATGTTCGTTGCATTCGGAAATAATTGCTTCAGAATGTTTCGTGCCGTACCGTTCAATATGTTCAATCGCTTCATCTACCGTTTCGACGAGCTTCACCGCCAAAATGGGTGCTAGAAATTCGGTTGCCCAATCTTCTTCTTTTGCCTCACAGACGAACGGATATGTATCCGCAAGTAGTTTGTCAACACGCAATTCGACCCCTTTTTCATGCAATGTTTCAAGCAACTCTTTTATATACGGCCATTGTTTATGAACAATCACCGTTTCGACCGCATTGCAGACAGATGGACGTTGTAGTTTCGCATTGATGACGATATCGAGCGCCATTTCTTTTTGCGCGGAGTCGTCGATAAAAATATGGCAATTGCCGACACCTGTTTCTAACACAGGAATTGTGGCGTTTTCGACGACCGACTGAATAAGTCCTGCACCGCCGCGCGGAATGAGGACATCTACATATTCTTTTAGACGAAACATTTGTTGAGCGGTTTCACGGCTTGTATCTTCTAACAGTTGAATGGCGTCTGTAGGAACTTTCGACTGTTTTAATGCTTGTTGCATAACGGAAATAAGTGCTTTATTTGAGTGAATGGCAGAAGAACTGCCACGCAACAAGACGGCGTTTCCTGTTTTTAAACAAAGGCTAGCCGCATCGACGGTGACGTTTGGTCGCGCTTCGTACACCATCCCAACGACGCCGAGCGGTACACGAATTTGTTTTAAGGTTAGCCCATTTGGTCGCGTCCATTGTTCAATTGTTTCCCCAATCGGATCTGGCAAATCAGCGACTTGGCGGACACCATCAGAGATTTGTTGAATGCGTTCTTCCGTAAGCTGCAGCCGATCAAGCAATGAAGGAGAGAGAGCGTTTTCTTTTCCGATCGCCATGTCTTTTTCGTTTTCTTGTAAAATGTACTCTGTTTGTGCAATTAACGTTTCTGCAATCATCGCCAGCGCGTTGTTTTTTTCTTCTGTTGATAACATTGCTAATTGACTAGCCGCTTGCTTTAATTTTTTCGCTTTGACGATTAATTCACTCATTCGTTTTCGCTCCTTTCGTTTTTAGCAGACAGATGTCCTTTTGAAACATACTAAGTTGTCGCGATGAATAACTTCTGGGCGATGGTGGAAAGAATATCGTTTCGCTTCCTCGCTTGCAAGCCCTTTTACTTTCGCTAAATCACCCGCCGAATAATATACTTGTCCTCTAGCGATCACATCGCCTTTTTGATTGACGACATTGACGACATCAAGCGCTTGAAATGAGCCGAATACGTTAGTTACACCGACTGGCAATAAACTTTTTCCTTTATGCAAAATGGCTGTTTCTGCCCCTTCATCAATTTCAATCGCTCCTGTGACTTCGGAATGGTACGCGATCCATTGCTTGCGCATTCCCATCTGTTCTTGAAAAGGAGAGCCGATATACGTTCCATCGCCTTTCCCTTCTAAAATATGTTGCAATTTTTCTTTGCCAGTCCCTGTGCCGATAAAAACACTAACACCGAAAGAAAGAGCTTTTTGTGCTGCCAACAGCTTTGATTTCATTCCTCCCGTTCCAACTTTTGATCCACTTCCACCTGCTTGTTCCATCAGTTCGTCGGTAATTTCTGATAAGAAATGATACTTTTTCGCTTCAGGACGTTTCGGATTTTGGTCGTATAGCCCGTTAATGTCTGTTAAAATGATGAGGGCATCTGCATGTAAAAATCCACTGACGAGCGCCGACAATAAATCGTTATCTCCAAACGTCAACTCTTCAACGGAAACGGAATCGTTTTCGTTAATAATCGGAAGCACGCCCCGTTCTAACAATGTAGAAATCGTCGCAAATAAGTTACGAAATCGCTCGCGGTCGTAAAAATCGTCGCGCGTTAACAACAATTGTCCAGTGACGATTCCAAATGAACGAAAGGCTGAAATGTAGCTTTGCATCAGCACCCCTTGACCGACTGCGGCGGCCGCTTGTTTTCCAGCGATTGTTTTTGGTCGTGAACGATACCCAAGCAACCCAAACCCGGCAGCGACTGCGCCAGAGGAAATGAGAATGATATCATGTCCGAGTTGTTTCGTATACGCAAGCGCTTCAACATGTCCACGTAGTTTTTGTTCCGAGAGTATCCCGTTTTTTTCTGTTAATGAGCTACTCCCGATTTTAACGACAATTCGCTTTTTTTTCACGATTTCACTCCTTTCTTAAAATAAAAACGCTTCTCCGCCCTTATAGAAAAGGACGGAAAAGCGTTGTTTCCGCGGTACCACCTTTTTTGGCGCAAAGCGCCCACCTCTTGCCCCGTAACGTAGGGAAACGACTTATGTTTGCATAAGCGGCCATATAGGGTAGGTTCAACCAATTTCCTGTGAGGAACCTTCCAGCCTATGAGTTCCACTCTCTTGCACATTCCATCGGTTTACTCGTCCCGTGCCTTTTTCACTTATTATATTTTTTATATTTTTTAGAATTATGAAACAAAAAAGCGAAGATGTCAACGGATTTTACGACTGTTTGGATAAAAGACGAAGTTTCCGCTCATGTTGGGGTGTTTTGGAAGAAAGCAGATCAACGGTTTCTTGTGTATCCGATAGCTCGTCTCGTAAGTGATCGATTTTTTCGTTTAGTTGTTTAAATTGTTCGTTCGTCTCTTGCTTCAATTCATCGATTTTTGTTTCTAATTTGCTTTCCACCGCACGAATCTCATTTCGGAGTTGTTGTCCCATTTCTTGCATTTCAGTCCGTAGCTGATTGCCCATTTCTTGCATTTCAGCACGAAGTTGGTTGCCCATCTCCTGCATTTCAGCACGAATTTTGTCTGAAAATAGTTCGAGCGCTTTCACAATTTCTTTTACAATTATTTCTTTCTCCACTTCGATTCGCCTCCCCTTTGCTTTTTATTATAAATGAATGACGGACAAGAAAGAAATATGTTTCTTGTCATTTTTTGATCATAAAAAGTAAATAAATGAAACTTTTACCTGGATTTATACGTTATAATGGAATAAAGGGAGGAGTGAGAAACATGGGTTTAGTTTTACAACATGTAACAAAACAGTTTGGTTCGTTTGTAGCAGTAGATGACGTAACATTATGTATTCCAGAACAGCGTATGTTTGGATTTCTTGGAGCAAATGGAGCGGGGAAAACGACAACGTTCCGAATGATTTTAGGGCTGCTTGAGCCGACAAAAGGGGAGATTACATGGAACGGCGAGCGCATCACGTATAAGCATAGTCACCTTATTGGGTATTTACCAGAAGAAAGAGGGCTGTATCCAAAGTTAAAAGTAAAAGAACAGCTCATTTATTTAGGAAGATTGCGAGGGTTACGTAAAGAAGAAATTGTAAAGGAAATGCGCCATTGGCTCGAGCGTTTTAAAATCCCACAATACGAACATCAAAAAGTAGAGCAATTATCAAAAGGTAATCAACAAAAAATTCAATTTATCGCTGCAGTGCTACATCGCCCGTCATTGCTTATTTTAGACGAGCCGTTTAGCGGACTAGATCCAGTAAATGTAGAAATGTTAAAAGAAGCAGTGATTGACTTACAGCAACAAGGAACAACAATCGTCTTTTCAAGCCATCGGATGGAACATGTCGAGCAACTATGTGAACATATATGTATTATGCATAAAGGAAAACCGATTGTTCACGGATCAATGAAAGAGCTAAAGAGATCTTTCGGCAAAAAAAATGTGATCATTCATGGAGAGTTACCGTTTGAAACGTTAACAGAAGTTCCAGGCGTATTGAAAATGGAGAAAACGGTTGAAGGGGTTCGTTTGCAAATAGCTGATGAACACGTATCACAGCACATTCTTGAACACATTTATGCGAAAGGATTCATTCGTAAGTTTTCATTAGAAGAACCGTCGCTGAATGACATTTTTATTGAGAAAGTAGGTGCAGCGTATGAACAATAAATTTTGGATTGTTTTTGCTCATACGTATATGACGAAATTAAAATCAAAGTCTTTTTTTATTTCAACAATGATTACTGCTCTCATTATATTTGGTATTGGTCAGTTAGATCGCATCATTGAAGCGTTCAGCGATAATGATCAAAAAACAATTGGTGTGATCGATCAAACGAACGGATGGTATGAAGCATTGCAAGCACAAATGCAGTCAAATAAAGAAATAAAACTTGTTCGCCATGATGAAAACGAAGAACAAGCGAAAAAATATGTTCAAACAGAAAAGTGGTATGCGTATATTGTACTTCATGTGAAAAATGGACAACCGAAAGTAGCATATTATGCGAAAAATATTGCAGATAGCGATGTCACTCATGAAATTGAGCAAGCACTACAACAAGTAAAAATTGCGATGATGGCGAAACAAATCGGATTAACATATGACCAAATCAATGCATTATATGCACCGATTGCGATAGAAAAAGTAGCGCTTGAAAAACACGCAAAAACAGAAGAACAATTAGAACAAGCTAGAGCGATCGTGTATGTTTTACTGTTTGCGATGTATATGTTCGTGTTAATGTACGGAAGTATGATTATGATGGAAGTGGCAACAGAAAAATCATCCCGCATTATGGAAATTTTAATTTCAAGCACTTCACCAATTCAGCAATTATTCGGGAAAATTTTAGGGGTTGCTTTGTTGAGTTTGACGCAGTTTGTTGTGATTTTCGCTGTCGGTTATACATCACTCCAAAATAGTGCTATGTTAAGTCAGTTACTCGGAATGGAAGAATTACCAATTTCCTTAATCGCATACGGAATTGTCTTTTTCTTGCTCGGTTATTTGTTATATGCGATGTTATTTGCTGTGCTTGGCTCAATTGTTAGCCGAGTAGAAGAAGTGCAACAAATGGCTGGTCCTGTAACGATGCTTGTTGTTGCCGCGTTTATTATGGCGATGTTTGGTCTGAATGTACCAGAATCTCCGTTTATTACCGTAATGTCGTTTGTTCCGTTTTTTACTCCGATGATTATGTTTTTAAGAATCGGAATGTTAAATGTTCCAATTTGGGAAATTACCCTTAGTCTCGCTTTGCTCGTTGCAACTATTGCTTTTTTATTCGTGTTTGGTTCAAAAATATATCGTGGTGGCGTGCTTATGTACAATCAAGCGTCTTCCTGGAAAGACCTGAAACGAGCATGGCAATTAACAAAAAGATGAAAACCGAGCTGCTTGCTCGGTTTTTTACATCGGCTTTGTCGGCGTTGGTTTCGCATAGCCTTCTTTATATGTTTCATCAATAAGGCGGCGAATGTCTTTCACAGACATTCCTTTTTCATATTGCTCGATTGAAATGGATGCGATTTCTAAACAAACGCCACATTTTGTCGCATGATCATCCCAGACGATTGCACCGCTTCCCTTGTTTTCATATACGAAACAATCATAATTATTTTCATGGCCTGCCGATTCGCCACACCCGCAATAACAAGGGATGCTTTCTAACAATGGTTGATGTGTTGCTACTTGTTCGTATAAATGGATCATCGACTCATTGTAGGATGCTAAAAACGATGGAAGTTCGTGAATCGAGGCAGTCTCTTCTCGAATATCTCCCGTCTGATGTTCAGTTGCGTGATCATTTTCTTTTTGTGCACAACCACTTAACAATAAACCGAAGGAAAGTATTGAACTAATAAACATAAATTGTTTTTTCATATGGAACCATCCTTTTCAAAAATCATGGTGTTGTCCGACTTTTTTCACTATTTCTTTTATCTTTTTACTATTATAATAAAAATAATAGCAAATGATAAGGAAAAAGGCGGGGGAAAAATGGATGGCATCGAAGTAAAAGGACAAACGGTAGAAGAAGCGATTGAAGAAGGGCTAAAACAGCTTCAAGTGACACGCGAAGATGTCGTCATCGAAGTCGTTCAACAAGAACGCAAAAAGTTGTTTGGCATCGTTTCACAACCTGCTATTGTCCGATTGACAAAAAAACAACAAACCGAATCGGTTGTCCAAAAAGTAGAAGGTAAAGCGTGGGTGAAAGACGGTGTTTTACATTATGAATGTGTGCATGTCGGTCCAACCATTGTCGTTGGTGAAGGAGTCATCTGTTTACATAATGGGAAAGCCATCGAAGGAAGTATAACGCTACAAGAAGGAGACGACGTTCGCATTTATCCAAAAGAAGAAAGCATCGCCCGATCTGTTTGGAAGATTGACATAGATGCTAAAAAGCTAGAGGCAACGCTGACGTTTGCACCAGGTGTACGGCGCCGATATGTACTTGAAGATCAGCAACCAGCTAGCAAATTACATATCCAAGCGAGAGTGGAGACAGAACTCATCTGTGATGTGTCATATGAGCAAGTGGTGGCGAAACTCCAAGAATTAGGGATTGTGTATGGAGTGAATGAAGAAGCGATTCGAGAGGCGTTGCAGGCAGAGAAAAAAATAACGGCTGTGATCGCAAAAGGAATTGAACCAATCGAAGGAAAAGACGGCTGGGTGGAAGTAAAAGCAGGGGAGGAGAGAAAAAAGCCAAAAGTTCGTGAAGACGGGACGGTTGATTACAGGGAAATAGAAACAATTGCGACTGTCGGTGAAGGAGATTTAATTGCTGTTGTTCACCCCCCGCAACAAGGGAAACCAGGGTTAACGGTGACAAACGAAGTCATTCCTGTGAAAGAAGTGCATCCGGTGACGATTAAACTTGGTAAAGGGGTAACAATGGAAGAAAATAAAATTTTAGCTATACAGGGGGGACGACCGCAAATAGCAAAAAAAGGAAGGACAGTTGTTGTTTCCATTATTCCAAAGCTCGTTCATCAAGGAGATGTGGATTTATCAGTAGGAAACATTCATTTTAAAGGTGATGTTGAAATTACAGGAAACGTTCAAGAAGAAATGGTTGTTGAGGCGCTTGGTAGCATTATGATTTTACAAAATGTCAATCGAGCAAAAATTCGTGCGCAACAATCGATTTTTATTCAACAAAACGTCATTGGTGGTACAGTAACATCAGGGGAAAATAAAATGCTTGTTACACAGCTTGTTGGTTTATTACAACAAATCCGCCACTCACTTGAGCGAATGATTGTTGCCATTCAACAACTCATGGTCATGTCTAAAATTCGTGAACAAGATATTTATCCAATTACGAAAAAGTTGATCGAAAGTAAATTTCAAACAATGATGGAGGCGATGAAACAGTATAAAACAATGTGTGAGCAAAAACGAGACCAAATCGGCGAACAATGGTTTGACATCGGTTCGCAGTTGGACGGCTGTTTGCTTGCGGATCGTCCGAATCATTTTCATTGTTTAGAAGGGATGGCAAATTTACTGCGTGAGCTCAATACGTTTATCGGACAATATGACCGTGAAGAGAATGATGCAATTGAGCTTTCTTATGCTTTAAATAGCGTCATTCATGGAAGTGGTGATGTAATTGTGACAGGAAAAGGGTGTTACAATTGCAATATTTATGCCGGTGGAACATTGACGGTTCATGGGGTATTGCGCGGTGGAGAAGCGTATGCCCAAAAAGGAATGAAAGTGAAAGAAGTCGGATCTTCACTCGGCATTAAGACCGTATTGGCTGTGCCGAAAGGGGAGATCATTTATATTGAACACGCGTGGGAAGGAACTGTTGTGCAATTCGGTAGAAGGACGTATACATTTTATGAGGGAAAAAAATATGTTGAAATGAAATGGGACGATGAACGTCAAGAAATTGTATTTGGATAAAAAGGCGCAGTGGCAATAAAGGCCATGCGTCTTTTTATATATTTTTCATCTATACATATAGTATAATAAAAATGTTCTTAATTTTCTTTCTTTTTTTAAAAAAAGGAGGTTGGAAAATGAAAGCGGTTACGGATGGGGGTATTTTATGGACACCAACGAAAGAACAAATCGAACAATCAAGCGTAAAAAAGTATATGAATTGGCTAGAAGCGAATAAAGGGCTGACGTTTGAGTCGCACGCGGAGCTGTGGAAATGGTCGGTCGAGAAACTTGAGCAATTTTGGGAAACGGTGTGGGAATATTGTGCCGTTCAGTCGTCCGCTCCATATACGTGTGTGTTAGAAGAGCGAAAAATGCCGAGAGCAAACTGGTTTTCAGGGGCGCGGTTAAACTATGCGGAACATATTTTTCGCAACATGCAGGAAAAGCCAGCACTTTTATTTCGTTCTGAACGCGTTTCACTGCTTGAGGTGACATGGGAAGAGTTAAAACAACAAACGGCGGCGGTTGCTTCGGCACTGAAAAAACTTGGCGTGAAACAAGGTGATCGCGTCGTTGCTTATATGCCAAACATTCCCGAAACAGTCGTTGCGTTTTTGGCGTGCGCGAGCATTGGCGCGATATGGTCAAGTTGCTCTCCAGATTTTGGCGCCAATAGCGTCATCGACCGCTTCCAACAAATTGAGCCGACGATTTTATTTGCGGTCGACGGTTGTCAATATAACGGAAAAACGTTCGACAAAGTGCCTACTGTTAAGGAATTACAAGAAAAGCTACCATCGTTAAAAAAGACGATTGTCGTTCCGTATTTGCGCGACGATGTAAAAGCGTGGGACGAGTCTGTTTTGTTATGGACGGACGTGTTGAAAGAAGAAGGCGAACTTATATATGAACAAGTACCGTTTGCTCATCCGCTTTGGATTTTATATTCTTCTGGCACAACGGGATTGCCAAAGCCGATTGTACAAGGACATGGCGGCATTTTATTAGAACATTTGAAAATTTTATCGATTGAATACAACATTGCACACGATAGCACGTTTTTTTGGTTTACGACGACTGGTTGGATGATGTGGAACTTTTTAGTTGGCGGGCTGTTAGTCGGGGCAACAGTCGTACTTTACGACGGAAGTCCGACGTTTCCAGATGCGAACGTGTTATGGGAACTTGCCGAAAAAACAAAAATCACACATTTTGGCACAAGCGCAGCGTTTATTAACGTCTGCATGAAACAAGGCATCCGGCCGAAAGATACCTATGATTTCTCTCATTTGCAAGCGGTTCTGTCTACAGGATCGCCGCTGACGACCGAAGGGTTTCTTTGGGTGTATGAACATGTGAAAGACGTTTGGCTCGTTTCATGCAGTGGGGGAACGGATGTATGCACGGCGTTTGTCGGTGGGTCGCCGATGCTGCCGGTTCGTGCCGGCATGCTGCAATGCCGTTCGCTTGGGGCTAACGTACAAGCGTTTGATGAACATGGCCATTCGCTGATCAACGAAGTCGGAGAACTAGTCATCACGGAACCGATGCCGTCAATGCCGCTTTTTTTCTGGAACGACGAAAACGACCGCCGCTATCTCGAAAGCTATTTTGATACGTATCCAAGCGTATGGAAACATGGAGATTGGATTAAAATTGACGACGAAGGGAGCTGTATCATTTACGGTCGTTCCGATTCGACAATTAACCGTGCGGGCGTGCGCATGGGCACGAGCGAAATTTATCGCGCTGTTGAAACGGTCGATGGCATTCTCGACAGCTTAGTCATTGACTTAGAAGTGATGGGACGGAAATCGTTTATGCCGCTGTTTGTCGTCCTTCAACCAGGGACAGAGCTAGACGATGCGTTAAAACAACGAGTGAAAGAAGCGATTAAAGTGCACGTATCACCGCGCTTTATTCCAGATGAGATTTATCAAGTCGACCAAATTCCAAAAACGTTAAACGGAAAGAAAATGGAAATCCCTATTCGCAAACTGTTGTTAGGCTTCCCGCTCGAAAAAGCGGTGAACGTCGGCTCAATGGCAAACCCCGAATCTCTTTCTTTCTTTATTGAACTTGCAAAACAATGGGAACATTCGAACGTATGAGAAAGGCTGTTGCCGTTTGGCAACAGCCTTAGGCATGCTTCTTTTTTCATTGTGGGAGAAAAATATTGTTTGCGTGAATCGAAAAGTGCTCAAATAGCTGAACAGGAATCGCGTCTCCTTTAAAATACGTACCATAAAAGTTGGTATACTCCGTCTGTTAGCACATGTACTTCCACATACTCATGAACGGGGTCAACAATCCAATATTCGTGCACCCCTGCCTGTTCGTACCGTCTATATTTAATTAACCGATCTTTTTTTGCGGTAGACGGCGATAGCACTTCGACAATGATATCAGGTGGCCCAATAATGCGGTCATCGCTAATTTTGTTCGAATCGCAGACGATAACAATGTCAAGTTGAACCCATTCGTCATTAGAAAAACAAACATCGATCGGAGAAACGAATACACGACATGTTTTCCCACGTAAATGCGCGACAAACTCCGCACTAAGTAGCATGACCACTTGTTGGTGTTTCGGAGTAGGAGGTGGTGCCATGTTGTAAAGCTTTCCATCGATCATTTCATAACGATCACCATCGCTAAGTTGTACATACTCTGTGTACGTAAACGGTTTTCGCTCTTGCGGAAAGGCTATATCGTCCTCCTACCTTTCTGAATATGGTTGTTACCATTATAGCAAATGTAATTTTGATATGAATAAATATTTTTCGTTGACTTTTACGTAAACGTAAACTAAAATAAAATTCAGAAAATTTAAAAATAAAGGTGAATAGGATGAACTATTATACGATCTCTCAACTTGCCGAGCAGTTTGATGTTAGCACACGAACGATTCGTTATTATGAAGAGCGTGGGCTCATTTCACCCATTCGTACTGAGTCGGGCCAGCGGCTGTATACGAAAAAAGATCGAGCCGCCTTAAAGCTTATTTTAAGAGGGAAACGGTTCGGCTTTTCATTAGAAGAAATTCATGAAATGATTAGCCTGTTTGATAACGATCGCACCGGTCGAAAACAGCTGGAAAAAACAATCGCATATGGCGAGCAAAAGTTAAAGGAGGTGACGGAGCGGATCGAGGATTTAATGCAGTTAAAACAAGAAATGGAGTCGATTTTGGCGGATTTTCGTGAACGATTACAAAAACTGGAGGGAATCGAATGAACATTTCTGAGTTGTTAGCACGCAATGCGCGGAAATTTCCGAATAAAACAGCACTAATTGATGGCGACGTATCGCTTTCTTATCAAGAAGTGGACGATACAGTTAATCGGCTCGCCTCTTCGCTCGCTTCGCTCGGCATCACACAAGGAGATAAAGTCGTACTGTATATGCCGAATACGAAAGAGTTTGTGTATGCGTATTTTGCTGTCTTACGCCTTGGCGCGATCACCGTGCCCGTTAATGCGCGGCTAACTGCCCAAGAAGTGCAATACATTATCGAACATAGCGAAGCAAAAGCTGTCATCGCGCACGATTGGATTTATGAAGAACTTGCCTCGCTTGTTCATACAGTTGATGTCATTTGGGTGAAGACAGGGGAGGCAACAGACGGTTGGTGTTCGGTCACGCAACTCATTGCAAACGGCTATACGTCCCCCATTGTTTGCCCGCTGAACGAAGATGACGAAGCGACCATTTTATACACGTCAGGAACGACAGGCCGCCCGAAAGGTGTCTTGTTCACGTACCGCAATATTTTAGCCGTCGCAACGATGATGGCGCTCGAAACGAAAATGGATAAACATAGCCGCTTATTGCATATGATGCCACTTAGCCATTCTGCACCGCTTCATTTATTTTTTGTCGGCGGTATGTACGTCGGGGCCACCCATGTGTTATCACCAACGTTTTCCCCAGAAGCATTGTTACAACTGATCCCGAAACATCAAATTACCCACTTTTTCGGAGCACCAGTCGCTTATTTACTCACGGCGCAACATCCACGCCTTCACGAATACGATTTATCGTCCGTCCAATATTGGACATATGGCGGCGCACCGCTATCGGCAAATGAAGTGCAATTTGTCGCCAAACAGTTTCGCACCAATCGACTCATGTGTTTATACGGACTAACGGAAGCCGGTCCGAACGGGACGTATTTATCCCCAGAAGAACACGTGACAAAGGCAGGGAGTGTGGGCAAAGATGCTGCTCTTCATTGCGAAGTAAAAATTGTCGACGAACACGGCAAAGAAGTTCCGGCTGGCGAGGTTGGTGAAGTCGTCTTAGCTGGAGAAGGCGTTATGAAAGGCTATTACAAAGACGAAGAAAAAACAGCGGAAACGGTGAAAAACGGCTGGCTATACACAGGCGATTTAGCACTACGCGACGAAGATGGGTACATTTGGATCGTCGATCGAAAAAAAGATATGATTATTTCTGGCGGGGTGAACATTTACCCGAAAGAAGTGGAAGATGCACTAAAGCTGCATCCGGCGATTGTCGATGTTGCGGTTGTTGGTGTGCCGCATCATGAATGGGGCGAAACGGTGAAAGCGTTTGTTGTAACAAAAGAGCCAATCGAGCAGCTTGCGGAAGAATGTAAACGTTTTCTTTCAGATAAACTCGCAGACTATAAAATTCCAAAAATTTACGAATCTATTCATGAACTGCCGCGCAATGCGACAGGAAAAATATTAAAACAAGTGTTGAGGGGGATCGATCATGAAACGGCTAAAAGAAGTTGACCCGAATTTACTTGCCAATTTAAAAAAATATTTAGACGAAGAATTTTTTGCGTATGCGGAAGAAGAGTTGGAGAAGTTTTGGCAACGTTGCATGACCGATATCGACCGCCGCGCGGTTCATACAGACCGTGAAGGCCAGCCGCGGCTCATCAAATATGACCGTTTTGGTAACGATATTTCTGAAATATGGGTGAACGAAGGATATAAGCAAACGGTGAAAGAAATGTATGAAACAGGCATTGTCGGCTATGTCCATAAACCGATTCCTGCGCTTGGCCGTGTTGGCAATTACATTTACTCGTATGCCCAAGGCTATTTGTTATCACAAGTCGAGCCGGGGTTTTATTGCCCGGTGACGCTTACGATGGCAACGGCGTACGTGTTAGAGCATTTTGCGGACGAACGAATCAAAGCAAAATATTTGCCGCACGTCATTTCGACAGGAGAAGTCGAGTTGTATGAAGGGGCGACGTTTTTAACGGAACGGCAAGGCGGTTCTGACGTTGGCGCCAATGAAGTGCGGGCCGTTTTATGCGGCGATCATTATGAAATTTATGGAGAAAAATATTTTGCGAGCAACGCTGGCATGTGTGGTGTTGCCTTAGTGCTTGCCCGCATCGACGGAAGCGAGCCGGGGACGAAAGGGCTTAGTTTATTTTTAGTGCCGTGGCGTAACGATGACGGCACATTAAACGCCATTCACATTCGCCGCCTAAAAGATAAACTTGGCGTTCGCGCTGTGCCGTCAGCGGAAGTCGTATTTGAAGGGGCGAAAGCTTGTTTAATTGGTGATGCGAAAAAAGGGTTTTATTATATGATGGAAGCGCTCAACTTATCGCGTGTCTGCAATGCTGTCGCCTCGATTGGCATCATGAAGCGAGCGCTAGAAGAAGCGAAGCAATATGCGGAAAATCGGCAAGCATTTGGGCATACGCTTACATCCTATCCGATGGTGAAAGAAACGCTTGCGAACTTAACGGCTCGTCAAGAAGTGCAAACGAGCGCTTGTTTTGAGTTGATTTCCTTTTTTGACCGTGTGATGCGCGCGCCGAATCAAGCGTCTGAGCAAGAAAAAGCATGGAATCGCTTATTAATTGCGCTTTTAAAAATGCGTACAGCCGAAGAAGCGATTGCATTTGCACATGAAGCGATTGAAATGCACGGTGGCAACGGCTATATCGAAGATTTTGTCACGCCGCGTTTGCTTCGTGATGCCCAAGTGTTGACGGTGTGGGAAGGAACAGCAAACATTTTAGGACTCGAAGTATTGCGTCTTATTCGCAAATATCGCATTCATGAAACATTTATTCAAACAATAAGCGAACAACTAGCTGCACTTCCTAGCGAAATACGCCCATTTGCCAAACCGATCGAAAGCGGGCTGCGTGAATTGGTGCAGTCGCTCCAAAAACTTCACGGACAGTCGGAAGACGTGCAAACGTATCACGCCAAAAAAATCGCCAACCGACTTTGCGACTTGTATGTAAGCGTCGTCGCGTTAAAAGAAGCAGAAGAAAGCGAACGAAAACAAATCATTGCCCGTCTCTTTTTACAACATATTTGGGGATGCGATTTATTTGATGAAGAGATGCTATCCGTTCGTCATTTTGATTTAGTGATGAATGAAACGAGGGAAGTCGAAGTATAAAGAAAAAGGCAAGGAACCAAGTCGGTTCCTTGCCTTATAGCAATACAAACACCGCTAAAAAGTGCGTAACAGACCCACCTAACACAAACACATGCCAAACTGCATGATGAAATTTAAACCCTCGCCATACGTAAAAAATCGCACCGATCGTGTATAAAATGCCACCGCTCACTAAATACACGACTCCTTCTTGTGATAAAGCAGAAACAAGTGGTTTCCATGCAAATACAATTAACCACCCCATCACAACATAAATCATTGTCGATGTGTATAAAAAGCGATTGACGAAAAAGCATTTAAATACTGTTCCGATGAGCGCCAGTCCCCAGACGATGCCAAACAGCGTCCAACCGATTGCTCCTTTCACCGCTAAAAATAAAAACGGTGTATACGTGCCTGCGATAAAAAAGTAAATGGACGAGTGGTCGAAAATTTCGAATATTCGTTTCCAGCGCCCCTCTGGCAAGGCGTGCACGATTGTGGATGATAAATACAAAACGAACATCGTGGTCCCAAATAACGTAAAACTGACAATGTGCCAAGCATTTCCGTGCATCGCAGCCATGACCGTCAAAATAATAAGCGCTGCGATGCTAAACACTGCACCAATTCCATGCGTAATCGCATGAACAATTTCTTCTTCTTTCGTAAATGTATGTGTAAAAGCCAATGGTTTCATTCCTTTCGTGAAAGACATTTTGTTTATTCTACCACATATACATACATATCGTACATTTTTATTCATTGTACATTTTTATTCATTATTGTTTTTGCTCGCGATATAATGGAAAAAAGGAGGTGAAGGACAATGCAAATACAGTTGGAGAGGAAACGAAATACAAAAAAATGGCTTGTACCATCACTCATCGGAGTATTGTTCCTTGCCGTAATCGCATGTGTCGCTATTTCGATTTACGTCGGCTGGAATTTGACGCATAAAGAGCGAAAAGCGGTCGTTGAGACACCGAAAGTTTACGGCATGGCTTATGAAGATGTGACATTTACGAGCAAAGATGGCGGTTTGAAGCTGAAAGGTTGGGTCATCGAACCAACAAAACAAGCGAAAATGACCGTTATTTTTTCACACGGTTATGGTGGCAACCGCTACGAACCAAACGTGCCGTTTTTACCAATTGCCAAAGCGCTAATAGACCAAGGGTATCGAGTCATCATGTTTGATTTTCGTGCCAGCGGTGAATCGGAAGGGGAGATGACAACGATTGGTGCGAAAGAAAAATACGATTTACTCGGTGTCATCGATTATGCGAAACAACATTATCCCGAACCAATTGTGCTTTACGGAGTGTCGATGGGGGCAGCCACGTCGATTTTAGCGGCAAGTATGGATAAAGATGTTCGCGCGGTTATTGCTGACAGTGCGTTTAGCGATTTAGAGGGATATTTGCGGACATATATGCCCGTATGGACGAACTTACCGAATGTTCCGTTTACGTACTTAATTATTACCCTTATTCCGATGATTACTGATTTAGATCCAGCGGAATCTGTTCCGATCAAAGCAGCTGATACGATTGCTCCGCGTCCCATTTTATTCATTCATAGCAAAGCTGACCTGTCCATCCCATATGAAGAAAGTGTAAAAATGTATAACAAACATCCAGACGTATTTGAACTTTGGCTCACCGACAAAGCGAAACATGTAAAAAGTTTTGCGATGTATAAAGATGAATATATTCAGCGTATGTTAGCATTTTTGGAAAAAGTGAAAGAATAAAATTCTGAATATTCATTGACTTCTGATAAAAAGATAGGTATGCTTGTAGTAAATTTGAAAATAGAGAGGGGAAAGAAGATGAGCGTAGTTGAGCAGAGAAGAGGGTATTTTGGAGAATTTGGTGGAAGTTTTGTGCCACCGGCGTTACAGGAAGCGTTAGACTATTTAGAGGCACAGTTTTTAAGATACAAAGACGATCCTACATTCCATGAGGAATTTACATTTTATTTAAAAGAGTACGTCGGCCGAGAAAATCCGCTCACGTTTGCTTCAAGGTTAACTGAAAAGCTTGGTGGAGCGAAAATTTACTTAAAACGAGAAGATTTAAATCATACCGGTTCCCATAAAATTAACAACGTCATCGGGCAAATTTTATTAGCGAGACGAATGGGTGCTAAGCGTATTATTGCTGAAACAGGAGCCGGACAGCACGGTGTGGCGACGGCGACAGCTTGTGCCATGTTTGGGATGGATTGTGTGATTTATATGGGGGAAGAAGATACGAGACGGCAAGCATTAAACGTTTTTCGGATGGAGCTATTAGGGGCGAAAGTTGTTTCTGTAGCGAAGGGACAAGGAAGATTGAAAGATGCAGTTGATGAGGCGTTAAACGACTATGTCCAAAACTATGAACATACATTTTATTTGCTCGGTTCGGCGGTTGGACCACATCCGTATCCGACGATCGTGAAACATTTCCAATCTATTATTAGTGAAGAAAGTAAGCGGCAAATTATCGAGAAAGAAGGACGTTTGCCTGATGCTGTGATCGCTTGTGTGGGTGGTGGCAGTAATGCGATTGGTGCTTTTGCTCATTATATCGATGAACCGAGTGTGCGCTTAATCGGTGTTGAACCTCAGCGGGCCGCTACACTCACAAAAGGTGTTCCGGCGGTCATTCATGGTTTTAAATGTCTCGTTTTGCTTGATGAAGAAGGAAATCCACAACCAACATATTCTATTGCGGCGGGACTTGATTACCCGGGAATTGGGCCAGAACATAGTTTTTTAAAAACATCAGGTCGCGCGGAATATTATACGGTCACGAACGAGGAAGTGTTAGAAGCATTTCAAACGCTTTCAAAAACTGAAGGAATTATACCGGCTTTAGAGAGTGCTCATGCCGTTGCATATGCGATGAAATTGGCTCCGACGCTCAATTCTGATCAAATGATTATCGTCAACTTGTCGGGGCGTGGTGATAAAGATGTCGAGCAAGTGTTTCATATGTTGAGAAGTTAGACAAAAAAAACGTCGTTCCTATCATGCGGAACGACGTTTTTTTGTTAATTTGCCTTTTTTAACATGTGCAATTCTTCTTCTGTCCGTGCAATACGACCGAGCTGATAGTCGAGTCGTTCGTGAATGTAAGCGATGTCCTGTTTTGTAGCCATTTCTCCTCGGATGTGAGCAATTTCATGCCGCATTGCATCTTGAATGCTACGTTGCTCTAGCTGGTTGTCTCGAATGGCTTTAATCATTGCTGTATTTTCCTTCATTTGCTCTTTCAACCAACGAATATCTTCTTCATGTCTATGAACGATTGCTTTTAATTCACCAATCTCTTGTTTCATTGTCTGAATCTCTTGTTTCATTGTCTGAATCTCTTGTTTCATCCATTGCATGTCTTCTGCTAAGTTTTGAACGAGGTTAACAAGTTGAAGGAGAAGTTGTTCTTGCACGCCTGATTCACCTACCTTTCATCCTAGAGGTATACGGCATTTCTAGTGAGGAGTATGAAGAGGAAATTGGTGAAATGCCTTTGCCGTCATCTTATCATAATTTGTCGAGATGGACAAACTATTTTTTATATATGTGTTGAATCGCTTATTTTGTCGTACGTGTAGCATACATGCGCTCTTTTGCAACTTGTAAAAGCTGTTGTAATTGCTCTCCTTCGACTGGATATGTCGCATAACCGACAAGAAAAGATACGGGGCTATTTCGTCTGATTCGTTCAATCATTGTAGACGGTTTCACAGCATTTTCGACAGCAATAATCAAGTATTCATCATTTGACCATTTAGCGATGATGTCGCTTTTTCGTGTTTCTTCGACTAAAAGTTGTTCAAATGCTGCTTTTTGTTGTGGTTGGCTATTTTGTTTCGTGCGGAGTAAATAAATGGTTAGACGACTATCCGGATCACGATCAACGAGCGCTGCGATTTTTTCAAATGTACTTGTAGCAAAGTCTTTGCTTTTTAACTGATATATTAAATCTTTGACGCACGTTTTTCTATCATAACGATTACCAAAATAAATACCTACAATGGTTTGGAACACATAAAAACCGACGACAACATATAATTCCGTTCCGTGTAATTGTGTTACATCAATCGTATCGCTCATAGCGACCGCTTCCGAAAATAATACAAGTTGACTAATGAATAGACCAATTGTTTTTCCTATATGTTTCTTAAACATATATTGTCACCTCTCTCCATATTATGAAACAATCGTGCTGTTGGGTTGGACAAATGGAGGAAAAATAAAAAAGGGCGAGACGATCGCCCTTTTCACATTAAAAGATGAAATGCGCTATAAAAACGATAATTGGCAATGTAATGAGTGTGCGAAGTAAGAAAATAACAACTAAATCTTTAAACGTAATTGGTAGTTTAGATGCGAGCAGCAATCCACCTACTTCAGACATATAAATAAGCTGTGTTACGGAAACGCAAGCAATGACGAAGCGAGTAAATTCACTTTCAATGCCGCTACCGATAATCGCAGGTAAAAACATGTCTGCAAAGCCAACAACCATCGTTTGTGCAGCAGCTGATGCTTCTGGTACTTGTAAGAGGGTTAAAAGTGGTACAAACGGTTTACCGAGCCATTCAAACACCGGCGTTGTTTCCGCGATAATTAATGCAACCGTTCCAATTGCCATGACGACTGGTAATACACCTAACCACATATCAATGACTGTTTGTATGCCGTTTTTTAATATTTTCACCATATCGCTATTGCGTTTAGCAACGTCTGTTGCTTGTTTTAGTCCCCACCGAAAAGGTGTGTACCCAGCTGGTACTGTTTCATCGACTGGTACGTGATGTTCATGATAATACGTATCTGGTTTTTTAGATAATGGCGGGATACGCGGCATAATGATCGCTGCTACGAGACCGGCAACGACGATAGTAAAATAGTACGCTCCAAACATATGTTCAAGCTTCATATACGTAATGACGACAATGCTAAATGTAATTGAAACGACAGAGAAGGTCGTTCCGATCACTGCTGCCTCTCGCTTCGTATAAAAGCCGTCTTCATATTGCTTATTCGTTAACAACACGCCAATTGTTCCATCTCCTAACCAAGAAGCGATACAGTCGATAGATGAACGACCAGGTAATTTAAATACGGGACGCATAATTTTTGTTAAAAGTGCACCACACAATTCGAGTAAGCCGAAATCTAAAAGTAACGGCAAAAATAATCCTGCAAATAAAAAGACAGAAAACAAAATCGGAATCAAACTATATAACAACAAAGCACCTGTATTTTCTGACCATACCCATTCCGGACCAATTTTCCATAATGTCATTGCCCCTAAAATTGTACCAACGATACGGGCAACGACAAACAAACCATTGACATCAAATAATCGGCGAAGAAACGAGCTATTCATTATAAAAGAAGGCTGTGCTATTTTTGTGATAATTGTGCCAATCGTTGCGATAAACATAAATAAAACAGAGATGGCTGGGATGACAGAAACAAAATTCCCTTCGACCCACTTCGCTAAAATGGCTACAGGAATAGTCATTTCACTTTTATAAGGGACAGGAATCATAAAAAGAAATACACCAATAAGTGATGGAACGAGAAATTTTAGTATGTCAGTAAGCTTGTGTGATTGAGTATGATTCATTTTTAAAAACCACCTTTCTACTACATATTTTGAAAGCGGATACATAACATTACTACTATCGTAATATAAAAATAAAAATAGTCAATATAACAAAATGATTCAGAAATATAAATTATTTTGCATGGATGTATAAATATAAAAGTGTACACTTATATACATACGAAATTATGAATTAATAACGATTTTAATATTGCGAAATAAGCAACATAAAGCATAATAAAACAAAATAAACATATAATCAATCATTTTTTTGTATAAACGTTCAAATTCGAAATTTTTTGTTTTTGTAAGCACATCGATGCGTGTATTTTTTTTGTTTGTGCGATATGATAAGCAAAAACAAGCAAAGAAGGAATAACAGATGTGGCATTATGCAAAACCAATCGTCGTTGTTAGTGAATGTCTCGGTTTTTCTCCTTGTCGGTATAACGGTGATCAACTAAACGATGAAGTAGTACATAAGCTCGCGCCATTTGTGCAATTTATTCCTGTTTGTCCCGAAGTTCGCATTGGGCTTGGTACGCCACGTGAGACGATTCGGCTCGTTCAAGACGGAGAACAAGTGCGGCTTGTCCAACCATCGACCGAAATGGATATAACCGAGCGAATGAACGAGTTTTCTGCTTCGTTTTTAACGCAATTAACGAATGTAGACGGTTTTATTTTAAAAAGTCGGTCGCCATCGTGTGGAATGAAAGATGTCAAAATATATCGTAGTGAACAAAAAGGAGCTGCATCAGGAAAGGGAAGCGGGATGTTTGCGAAACATGTATTACAAATGTTTGCACATAAAGCTGTGGAAGAAGAAGGGAGATTGACGAACTTTGTTATTCGAGAACATTTTTTGACGAAGTTATTTACACTTGCTTTGTTTCGAGAGGTTAAAGAGTCAAAATCACATCATCGTCTCGTTGAGTTTCATGCGGAGCATAAATATTTATTTATGGCGTATCATCAACAAAAATTGAAACAATTAGGAAACATTGTTGCGAATCGAGATCGTTTACCGATGGAAGAAGTATTTTTACATTATGAACAAACATTATATGAACTGTTTGCCCGTCGCTCACGCCGGAATTCAAACATAAATGTTTGTGAACATATGATCGGTTATTTTAAACATGAATTAAGCGGCGATGAAAAACGTTATGTCCATGAGTTGCTACAAAAATATCGCGCGGGCAAGTTACCGCTAAGTAGTGTGACAACGGTCATTCGTTCGTGGGCCATTCGTTATCAAAATAAATATTTACTGAAACAACGATATTTTCAGCCTTATCCAGAACCATTGCTTGATGTGACGGACTCTGGAAAAGGGAGAGACTATTGAAAAAAGCGACAAAGGATTATCCTTGTCGCTTTTTCGTCATAGCATAATACACTGGGATACCAGATAACGTCACAACAATCGATAAAAACGTATCTAACGGTGCATGAAGTACTGTACTCATAATAATATATGCTGTGCCGACAATCGCGACGATTGGAGTAAATGGATAAAGTGGCACTCGATATAATGGTTCGTTAGATAATGGTTCGTTAAATAAGGATGATTTCCGTAATAAAAATACCGCATAAAAGGCAAAGCCGTAAAATAAAAAGACGCTAAAAATAGCAATATCCGTTAAGCGATCCGCATTTCCAAGCAACATCATGACAATGGCAATTGCCATTTGTGCAAGTGTCGCAAAGACAGGTGTGCGCCATGTTGGATGAATATGAGCCAAATATTTAGAAAAAGGAAACAAACCATCTGTTGCCATAGCAAATGGCATACGTGGAAATGTAAGTATTTTTCCATTTAAACAGCCGAAAATAGAAATTAAAATACCAATAGCAATAAATTTCCCACCGAATGCCCCAAATAAAATGGTCGCCGCTTCGCTTGCTGCATTCGGTCCAAGTGCAACAATTTCATCGGCACGAAGCACATGAAGCAATGCTACATTCACAGCCACGTAGGCAAACATGACGATAAGAATACCAGTGATAATCGCTTTTGGTAACGTTTTTGCTGGATTTTTCATTTCGCCAGCAACAAATCCAACGTTCATCCATCCGTCATACGCCCACAATGTTGCTAGAACAGCAGCTCCCATACTGATCGTTTGGCTGTTTCCACTATCCATGTTGAAAATAGGTACATTCCCCTTTACTACTCCAAAAATAATAATAAGAAAAATAGGCAATAGTTTCGCCGCAGTTAACACACTTTGAACCATTCCACCAAACTGCGAACCAAGCATATTCACAACGGATAAAAACAAGACCGCAATGATTCCAATCCAAAGCTCACTTTCTTTTGGTAGAGCAAAAACACCTGCAAACAATGCACCAAAATACAACCCTAGTGCACCGATGACGGCAGGACCGTAAATGATTGTTTGCATCCATCCACATAAAAATCCCCAAAACCGTCCATACACTTTTTCGATATACACATACAATCCACCTGTTTCAGGAATTTTTGAACTTACTTCTGCAATCGTTAACCCACTTGCTAAAGTAATGATGCCGCCGATGATCCATGCGAGAAGAGCAAGTGTAGAATTTCCAGTTGAGTCGATGACGATCGCTGGTTTCATAAAAATGCCTGAACCAATGACTGTGCCGATGACGATGGCTGTAGCTGTCATAAAGCCGATGCTTCGTTTTAATTCTGTGTTCATCATGTTGTTCACCTCTAAAGGACAAATGTTTTTTTGTGTCGAACAATCGCTATTATAGCATGAGATGAAGAAAAAATTCTTTTTTTGAAAATTAAAACATTGACACGATAGAAGGAAACGAATAAGATAAAATTAAAGTTGGTTTAAAGAAACTTTTTTAACTTTAATCATCATTGTTTGCTTGTTCCACATGTCACAACATTTTTTGCTTATGCATATGATGGGCGGCAAACAAATTTTTTTGACTTTATTTTGCATTAAGGAAACTTTTATACCTTTATACAACTTTCGAGGAGGATGCATATGAAAAAGTGGATAGTTGTGTGGACTGCTTTATTATTGTTGTTTGGGTGTGAAACGAAAGAACATAAAAAAGACGTCATCTATATTGTCGCTACGACAGGGCAAATTGCTGATCTAGTTGAACGTGTCGGAGGAGAGCATGTTCATGTAGAAGCATTAATGGGGCCAGGGGTAGATCCGCATTTGTATAAAGCGACACAAGGAGATATTCAAAAGCTAAGTCAAGCAGACGTCATTTTTTATAACGGTCTTCATTTAGAAGGGAAACTAGGGGAAATATTTTCTAAAATGTCAAAAACGAAAAAGGTTGTCCCAATCAGCGAAGCAATTCCAAAAGAAAAATTAATTGACGTAGATGGAGTATATGATCCGCATATATGGTTTGACCTTGATTTATGGAGCTATGCTGTTCGAACAGTAAAGGATGAGTTAAGTGCGATCGATCCGAAACATAAACAAACTTACGAAGAACGAGCAGAAGAATATATCTCCCAACTGATGAAATTAAAAGAAGAAGCAAAACGAGAAATCAGCTCTATTCCAAAGCAGCAGCGTGTTTTAATTACAGCGCACGATGCCTTTCATTATTTTGGGCGTGCATATGATATTGAAGTAGTTGGATTGCAAGGATTAAGTACGGATGCAGAATATGGACTAAAAGATGTGCAACAACTTGTTGATTTAATCGTGTCTCGAAATATTCAAGCGGTGTTTGTGGAAAGTAGTGTATCGAAAAAAGCGATCGAAGCAGTTGTCGAGGGAGCGAAACAGCGTGGACATCATGTCTCAATTGGTGGGGAGCTCTTTTCAGATGCGCTCGGGCGAAAAGGGACAGAAGAAGGAACATTCATTGGTATGTATCGTTACAATGTCAAAACGATTACACAAGCGTTGAAAGGGGAATGAAGATGAATCCGTTAGTTGTAGAACAAATGACAGTTGCATATGACCGGCAGCTTGTATTGGAGAATGTGTCGTTTTCTGTTCCTGAAGGAAAGTTAGTCGGGGTGATCGGCCCAAACGGAGCGGGAAAATCAACGTTAATGAAAGCGATGTTAAATTTTATTCCGCGCATGCACGGACATGTTTTCGTATACGGTCAACCATATGAAAAGCAACGCCATCTTGTTGGATATGTTCCACAACGAAATTCGGTCGATTGGGATTTTCCGACGAATGCGCTTGACGTCGTATTAATGGGGAGATACGGTCATATCGGATTATGGAAACGACCGAGAAAAGAAGATATAGATATGGCTATGCAATGTTTAGATAAAGTTGGCATGTTGCCGTATGCAAAGCGACAAATTAGCCAATTATCTGGCGGGCAGCAACAACGTGTATTTTTGGCGCGTGCGCTAGCACAAGACGCTTCCATTTATTTTATGGATGAACCGTTTGTTGGGGTAGATGCAGCCACAGAAAAAGCGATTGTCCAACTGTTAAATGAATTAAAAACGCGTGGAAAAACAGTATTAGTCGTTCATCATGATTTGCAAACGGTACGGGATTATTTTGATTACGTTTTACTGCTAAATAAACGTGTCATTGCATTTGGAGAGACAGAAAGTGTATTTACGTATGACCATATTCAAAAAACGTATGGTGGAAAAGTGACTTTTCTTTCTTCCACACATATTGTGGGGTGAATAGGATGGATATTAATGTTCAATGGGTATTTACAAGCACGGCTTTGCTTGGATTAGCCAGCGGGATGATCGGAACGTTTGCCTTGCTAAAAAAACAAAGTTTAATAGGAGATGCGATGGCGCACGCTGCTCTTCCTGGTATTTGTATCGCTTTTCTTTTATATGGACAAAAATCGCTACTTCTTTTTCTCATTGGCGCTACTTGTTCGGGATATATTGCGACGATATGCATTCAGTTTATTGTGAAACATACGCGTGTAAAAGAAGATGCCGCGATCGGTATTGTGTTGTCTGTATTTTTTGGTTTAGGCATTGTGCTATTGACATGGATTAATCAACATGAAGGCGGAAATCAAAGTGGAATTCATGACTTTTTGTTTGGAAAGGCAGCGTCATTGACTGGAAGTGATGTCAATGTGTTAACTGTAACAGCTGTAACGGTCATTATTATGATTCTCATTTTCTTTAAAGAGTTTAAAATCATTACATTTGACCGAGCGTTTGCGCAAGGAATTGGTATACCCGTATCGCTGTTAAATGGTGTGCTTATGTTTTTAATCGTTTCTGTTGTTGTTATTGGTTTACAAGCAGTAGGCGTTGTGTTAATGTCCGCACTACTTATTACCCCCGCATTAGCTGCGAGATATTGGACAGAAAAACTTGAATGGATGACGTTATTAGCCGGGGGATTCGGTGCTTTATCAGGGGTGGCCGGGGCATATATTAGTTTAATCGCCTATGCACCCACTGGTCCACTTGTTATTATTTTTGCGACGGTGCTGTTTATTTTTTCATTTTTATTTGCTCCGAAACGTGGTTTATGTAGCAAAATGATTCGGCGCCATATAGAAAGAAAAAAATTGCAATCTCAACAACTGATGTATAAGCGAGGAGAGCAACTATGAGTTATACGATGTGGATTTTACTCACTGCATCTCTTGTCGGCATCAACTGCGGATTAGTCGGTACATTTCTTGTGTTGCGAAAAATGTCAATGCTGTCCGATGCCATTAGCCATAGTGTGTTGCTCGGTATTGTTGGAGCGTACATGGTCAGTCATCATCTGCAAGGTGTGTCTATGCTCGTTGGTGCATTAATTGTTGGATTGCTCACGACATTTCTCGTTCAATGGCTGCATCAAAAAGGGGTTCAAAATGATGCAGCAATCGGAGTTGTGTTTACATGTTTGTTTGCTATCGGTGTTGTTCTCATTTCTCTCTTTGCAGATCGTGTCCATTTAGATGTTGAACATGCATTAATGGGAGAGATTGCATTTGTGCCTTGGGATGTGCTTGAAGTCGGAGGCAAAAGCATCGGTCCGAAAGCGATTTGGTTGCTTGGATTTGTTTTAGCTATCAATATATTTTGCATCGTTTTTGCTTACAAAGAATTCAAAATTAGCTCATTTGATTATGAAATGGCAGTCACGCTCGGCATTCCGGTTGTATTGATTCATTATGTATTAATGGGAATGTTGTCATTAACGACCGTTGCATCATTTGATAGCGTTGGCGCCATTTTAGTAGTAGCGATGCTTATTGTACCGAGTGCAACGGCATACTTATGGACGGATCGGCTAAGTGTGATGCTTATATGCAGTGCGCTCATTGGTGTGTTAGCGTCGATGATCGGTTACATGATTGCAACGGTATTCAATGTATCTATTTCCGGAGCAATTGCTGTATCAACAGGTGTCATCTTTTTTATCTCTTTATGGATCGCGCCAAAACACGGACTATTACGAAAGTGGTTAAAAAAATCTCCTGCCTAGGCAGGAGATTAATCTTTTATTGAGGAAAGAAACGCATCCACAATGCTTACATCATTTGTAATAAGAAAAGCAGGAAGTAATGCAATAATTGTCACAACCGTCGCATAAGAGACAATAATATTTTTCACTATTTTCACTGTGCTCACTTCCTTTTGAATTTATTTTCTTATTTTTCTGTCATTTTGTCAACTTCTTTTTATAAGCAAAATGTTTATAAGAAAATGGTATAATAAAAAAATAGTTGTTTGAAAGGGGGGGTACGGTGCGAATACGAGATTGGGATCGGAATTTACGCATTCGTTTAATTGGAGAGTCATTGGTCGGGGTTACATTTTGGATGATATTTCCTTTTATCGCTATTTATTTTTCAGAGATGTTTGGTAAAGAAAAAACAGGTATATTACTTGTTATTTCGCAATTATTTTCCGTGATTGCTAATTTGCTTGGCGGGTATTTGGCTGATCGATTCGGAAGAAAAAAAATGATGGTGTTTGCTGCTTGTGGACAAGCGCTTGCTTTTTTGCTATTTGCATTGGTCAATTCTCCGTTATTTTCATCGCCGTTCATGAGTTTTATTTGTTTTGCTCTTGTAGGGGTATGTGGTTCACTTTATTGGCCTGCTAGCCAAGCGATGGTGGCTGATGTTGTTTCGGAAAAAGATCAAAGTCGCGTTTTTGCCGTGTTTTACACGATGAATAACGTCATGGTTGTCATCGGTCCGCTGCTCGGTGGAATATTTTATCCTGAGCATCGTTTTTTCCTATTTTTAATCGCGGGAACGTTTTGTGCTATCGTCGCGATTGTTCTTTCCATTTATTTAGAGGAAACAGCACCGATATGGAGAAAAACAACAGGGACGTGGTATATGTTTTTTGTTGAGCAATTGAACAATTATCGTCTCATTGCAAAAGATCGGACGTTCCTTTTATTTATTGTTGCTGGTATTCTTGTGGCACAAACGTTTATGCAACTCGACATTTTACTTCCTGTTTACATAAAGGAAGTTGTTTCAAAACAAACATTATTTTCTGTTGGTTCATGGTCACTTTCGTTGAGCGGGGAGAAAGCGTTTAGTGTCCTAATTGCTGAAAACGGATTGCTTGTCGCTTTATTTACGGTAGCTGTGACGAAGTGGATGGAAAACTATAAAGAAAAATGGGTGTTTGTCTTTTCTTCACTCTTTTACGGAATCGCTATTTTTCTTTTTGGTCAAACCACATCGCTATGGATGATGATCTTTTTAATCGCCTTATTTACGCTAGCAGAACTAATGACAGTCGGCTTACAACAAACGTTTGTTGCTAAATTAGCACCTGAACATATGCGCGGACAATATTTTGCTGCAGCGAGCTTACGTTTTACGCTTGGGCGCATGATGGCACCACTCGCTTTGACGTTGCCGTTTGCGTATCATTGGACGTTTTTTATCTTAACGTTACTTGCCGTATGCAGTGCTTGGCTGTATGCGATCATGTTTCGAGCGATGGAGGAAAAACAAGCATGATTATTTTCATTCGGCACGGAAAGCCTGTTTGTAAAAGAAGCGGATGGATGACGAGAGAACAATTAATCAACTGGTTAAAAGCATACGATGAGGCGATCGTTTATGACGAGCCTCTATCGTATGCGGAAGCAAAAGAAAAAATAAAATGCGCATCTGTCGTCCTTGTTAGTTCGCTTGCTCGCGCTCGCCATTCAGCGTCTTTATTGCAACCAGCAAGTCCAATTGAGGAGCACAAATGGCTAAATGAAGCCCCACTCCCTCAACCACCAAAGTGGATGAAAGGTGTATATCCGCTATGGATGTGGCTTATTTTGTTGCGCTTGTTATGGTTTTGTGGATATGGAGAGGAGCCTTATACCAAAACAAAGCAGCGAGCGATGAAAGCGGCACAACAGCTCGTCCACTATGCTCGAACGGGAACCGTTGTCGTCATTGGACATGGTTGGTTTCATTTGCTTGTTAGTCGGCAACTCAAACGATATGGTTGGCTTGCAAAAAAGAAAAAATGGGCGTATTGGGAAGCTGTGACGTTGTCGTTGACAAGGCGCACACCGTGATGTACATATATGGTGTGTAGCCCCTTCTTTTTCTCATATTTTCCCTTTTCTTCTCATACATATGATGATGTAAATATGAGAAAAAGAGGGGAAATACGTGTGAATGAACAAGGGGGATTACAAAAAGAAGCGATGACACGAAGCGAACGACGAAAACGAAAACGACGATTTGTTTTTGTGTGTTTATTATTCGTTGTAAGCGCGTGTGTCGTCGGGGCATGGGGAATGGTGAAACGAGAGACGAATGAGCAAAAAGTAATCGAACAATTCATCATCGCGTTGCGTCAAGAAGATGTACATACGTTGCGCCAATTTATTGATGGACCATTAAATCATAAGTCGCTCTCACCGCTTTTTGCGTATTTGCGCCAACACCCAGAAGGCTATGACCGAATAAAGAAAGAGTTAGAGCGGCAAAAAGATGATCGAGTTTACATAAAAGGATTAACGTCAACTCCACCGATTTTTTTAATGAAATTGTCGCAAGGAACACACAAATTTGAGCCCGCGTTATATCACGTCTATGTACAAACGAATGAGAAAGGGGCGCGTATTTTTATTAACAACGACTATGTTGGAGAAACGAATGTGCCGTTAACGCAAATCGGGACATATGTTCCTGGCTTATACGAAGTGAAGATCGCTACTGATGAACACGAACGAACGGAAACAATATCGCTTTTCGGCGGTGAACGCATTCGGATGATCCGCCTTGATTTCAATTAAAAGGATGCAGCGATACGTTGCGTCTTTTTTTATGAACAATTGAAACATATCTTTTCGCTCGTACGTAATACAGTCAGCGTTTCCATTTAGTAAAAAATCATAGTAAAATAAAGGATCATAGACGATCGGAGGAAAACGATGAAACGATTCATTCGAACGATATGGCGATGGTTTGTATCATGGAACGTTGGGTTATTTAGTGCTCTTATTTCATTGTTTGCGTTTCGCTTACCGTTTCCTATTTCATTTTTGCTCGGAGTAAGTATAGGAGTGATGTATTCACTTTACATGAAGAAAAAAGAAAAGAAAAATCCATTATATGATTTTAAGGACGAGCGTTTGAAAGATGCGAAAAAAAAGGTTCGGAAAATAGGAAAAAGTTTGTGGAGAATTCGTTCAGTTGCGATGTTTTCTAAACTTTCCCGTTTGTACGCCATTTGTCAAAAAATCATTGAAATTGTCGAAAAACAACCGGATCGTCTCGCTGTCGCGCAACCGTTTTTTAACACAACATTGGACTCCATTGTTACAATTATTGATAAATATGTTTATTTAACAAAACAACCCGTAAAAAGTGAGGAGATTCGTCAGGCAATTCATGAAGCAGAAGAAGCGCTTGGTCTTGCGCTAATGAAAGCAGAAAACGAACTGTTGGACATGCTTGAAGAAGATTTGTTTGATTTAAAGACGGAAGTAAAACTTGTGAAACATACGGTTGCATCAGAGGATCCCCTTTCTTTACCAATAAAACATACAGTAACAATAACGGAGGAGAAAAAGCATGAGCAAAAACGATGAAATGCTTTGGACAAGTTCGATCGATTCGTTACTTGCTAATCCATTTGGCGAAGTAACAGAAGTAAGGGACAAGCCATCATCTTCGCGTTTCATTGACCAATTAAAAGAAGAACATCGTCAAAAAGCGTTCGCACTTGCAGAACAAATTGATCCGCGCAATCATCAAGCTATTTTACAATATGGAGTCGCGGCACAAGCGGAGTTGTCACGCTTTTCACATTCGATTTTAAACCATGTGCAGAAAAAAGATGCTGGATCTGTTGGAGAAGTCATTCAAGAGCTAATGAAAAAAATGAAAGAAGTAAACGTTGAAGATTTTGCAATGAACAAAAAAAGCTTTTTCGTGCGCATGTTTCAATCTGTCACACAGTCTGTGCAACATATTTTATCTAAATATCAAAAATTAGGTGTCGACATTGATCGGATTGCCGATCAACTTGAAAAACATCGCCAAATGTTATTTCGTGACATTATGATGTTAGAAACATTATACGAAAAAAATAAAGAATACTTTGATGCATTAAACATTTATATTGCTGCTGCTGAGTTGAAGCTCGAACAACTGCGAACAAAAACAATTCCAGAGCTAGAGAAAAAAGCGTTACAGTCACAAAATCAAATGGATGTGCAAGAAGTAAATGATATGATTCAATTTGCTGACCGACTTGAAAAACGCATTCATGATTTAAAATTAAGTCGGCAAATTACGCTCCAAACGGCACCACAAATTCGGCTCATTCAACATGTCAATCAAACGTTAGTCGAGCGCATTCAATCGTCCATTTTGACAGCCATTCCGCTTTGGAAAAATCAGCTTGTCATCGCATTAACGCTCCTTCGACAAAAGAAAGCAGTAGAAGCGCAAAAAGCGGTAACAAAAACGACGAATGAGTTGCTGTTGCGAAACTCGGAAATGTTAAAAATAAATACAATTGAAGCCGCAAAAGAAAATGAAGAAGGGCTTGTCAGCATCGAAACGTTAAAGAAGACGCAGGAAAATTTATTAGAAACACTGGAAGAAGCGTTAAAAATTCAAGAAGAAGGTCGCATGAAGCGTCAGCGAGTAGAGCAAGAGCTTATCGAAATGGAAGAACAATTAAAACAACGACTACTTACGTTAAAAAGGGCTGAATAAAATCAGCTCTTTTTTATTGATTTTATATACCTATTAGGGTATGATGTGTAAGGGAGGTAAGACAATATGATTTATACACCAATTGTTCTGTTCACACTATATGCTTTGTATTATCGTTATGTACCTGTTCGTGGTGTCAAAGAGTTGACATCTTTATCATCATATGAACATGTGACGTTGCTTGATGTGCGTGACTACAATGAGAAAGATGAGATAAATGGAGCGCTTCGGATTCCGGTTGCGTACTTAAAACGTCATTATCAAGCCATTCCAAATCGTCAAGTGATCATTATTGCAAAAAGCCATTTGGAGAAAAATGTCGCGATTCGATTGCTTAGACGTTATCATTTTTCTGTACAAGGATATTATATAAAGGAACATGAGCATGCAAATGCGTTAAAGATGGTAAAATGTCACTAACTGTTCAAACTTTATGAAATGATTGTTTGGTATAATACGGTTACACGTACTTGTATATGGAGGGGATATATGATGAGAAAAATTGTTATTGTTGGCGGTGTAGCTGGAGGAGCTTCTGCCGCGGCACGTTTGCGTCGGTTAAGCGAAAAAGATGAAATCATTATGTTTGAACGCGGTGAATATATTTCATTTGCAAACTGTGGGCTTCCGTACTACATTGGGGATGTGATCCAAGAGCGAAGCAAGCTACTTGTACAGACGGTTGATGGCATGTCCAAACGATTTCGCATTGATGTGCGCAATTTAAGCGAAGTTACAAGCATTAACCGTGAACGAAAAACGGTAACTGTAACAAATTTACGAACAAATGAACAGTATGAACAACCGTATGATGTTCTTATTTTGTCGCCAGGTGCCAAACCGATTGTACCACCAATTCCAGGGATTAATGAGGCAAAAGCACTTTTTACGTTGCGCAATGTACCGGATACAGATCGTATTCGTTCGTTTGTTGATAACGAAAAACCGAAACGTGCTGTCGTCATTGGCGGAGGATTTATTGGTGTAGAAATGGCTGAAAACTTGACAGAGCGCGGTGTACATGTGACGCTTGTAGAAATGGCCAATCAAGTGATGGCACCGATTGATTACGAGATGGCAGCAATTGTGCATACACATATGAAAGAACACGGTGTCGATTTAATTTTAGAAGATGGTGTGCAATCGTTTGAAAACGAAGGTCGACGCGTCGTGTTAAAAAGCGGTCGCACGATTGAAACAGATATGATTATTTTGGCAATTGGTGTTCAGCCGGAAAGCCAGTTAGCGAGAGATGCAGGATTGGAACTTGGTTTTCGTGGTGCCATTAAAGTAAATGAACATTTACAAACATCTGATCCAAATATTTTTGCAATCGGTGATGCGATTGAAGTAAAAAGCTTTATTCACGGATTTGAAACGTTCATTCCGCTTGCATGGCCAGCAAACCGTCAAGGTCGACTAGTTGCCGATTACATTAACGGCCACGATGTAAAGTACAGCGGAACGCTCGGTACGTCGATTGCTAAAATTTTTCATATGACAGTAGCGGCAACAGGATTGAACGAAAAAATATTAAAACATCACGGTGTTGATTATGAAGTCGTTCACGTCCATCCAATGAGCCATGCGAGCTATTATCCAGGCGCAACACAAATGACGTTAAAGTTAATTTTCGATCGTCAAGGTCGAATTTATGGAGCACAAGCAGTTGGACAAGATGGAGTTGACAAACGCATTGACGTCATTGCAACGGCGATAAAAGGTGGATTAACTGTATACGATTTGCCAGATTTAGAATTAGCCTACGCTCCTCCGTTTTCATCAGCGAAAGATCCAGTCAATATGGCTGGATATGTAGCGTCCAACGTGCTAGATGGCATGGTTGAAACGGTACAATGGTATGAAATTGATGACATTGTTGCTAACGGTGGGTTGCTCATTGATGTTCGCACACCGAAAGAATTAGAAACAAGAGGAGCGATTCCAGGAAGCATCAACATCCCACTTGATGATTTGCGTGACCGTCTTCATGAATTACCGAAAGATCAAACGATTTATGTCACATGTCAAGTTGGTTTACGCGGATATTTAGCTACGCGCATTTTACAAGAACATGGTTTTCAAGCAAAAAATTTAGACGGTGGTTATAAACTGTATTCAAGTGTAAAATAAGGGGGATTTACATGTTTGAAAATATTTTACCAACACAAGCGGACGTATTGCGTCATGAAACAAATGTTGAAGTGCTAGATGTTCGTGAAGCACACGAAGTAGCGGCAGGAAAAATTCCAAACGCACGCCATATTCCGCTCGGCCAGCTGTTTGCTCGCTTAAATGAACTTAATCCGAGCAAAACGTACATTGTCGTTTGCCATTCCGGTGGCCGAAGTGCATTAGCGTGCGAATGGCTAGCGGAACGTGGCTTCCATGTAAAAAACATGGTCGGTGGCATGATGAGTTGGGAAGGAGAAGTGGAGTAAGACTGGCGATGTGCCAGTCTTATTTTTTATTGCAAATATTTTTGTTGAATGCGGAGTACTTCGTTCATTAATTGTCCCCCCACTTGACGGCGTACACGATCATAAAGTGGTTGAAGATGGTTGAGCCATTCTCTCTTTTGCTCATCGGTCAACCAATGGATGTGCATTCGCCGTGTATGAATAATTTCATTCAGTTGTTTTTCGTTAATGATTTTTGCGTGTATTTTCATCCATGTCGTCGTTTCTGCAAGCGCCTCGAGAATGACTTGCTGTTGGGAAGATGTTAAGCGATTCCAAAACGATTCATTCATTAATACGACATATCCAAGATACCCGTGGTTACTGATTGTCATATATCGTTGTACTTCATAAAATCTTTTTGAATAAATGTTGGAAATCGTGTTTTCTTGGCCGTCAACTTGCTGGTAGTACAGTTCACGAAATGTGTCGTGGAAAGGAGCAACTTTTGGTATTGCACCGAGCAAACGGAACTGTTCTTGAATAACATCACTTGGCATCGTTCGGAACCGCAAATCGTGAAAGTCGGCCGGTTGTACAATCGGTCGAACGCTGTTTGTCACTTGCTTAAAGCCGTTTTCCCAAAACGCCAATCCTTTGACGTGAAAAGATTGTAGTTTAGAAAATAAAATTTTCCCCACTTTCCCTTGAAGGGCTTCCTCAACGGCTTTGTCATTTGGGAGTGCAAACGGCAAATCAAGTACTCGCCATTCGGGAATGAAACCCGTTAGTTTTGAATAGGCGGGGGCAATCATTTCTACTTTTCCTTGTTTTAACGCCTCCAATTCTTCTTCATCTGTAAACAATGTACCGTTCGCATAAATCTCAACTTTCATTTTTCCGTTCGACTTTTTTGCTACGAGCGATGCAAACTTTTGTGCTGCTAGACCTTTCGGTGTATGCTCTGCGACAACGTGGCTAAAGCGAATGACAATCTGATCTTGAAGCCCCTCCTGTTCGTCGTCGTATGGGAGGGAAGCTGTTGATGAAAAGGGAGGAACGAGCCAATAAAGCCAAAAAGTGATCATAACGACCGACAAAACAATCCATTTTACGTTATTCATCTTTATCACCGTGAATTATATTGTATAATTAATTATAAATTATACAAGAAAATTTCGAATGGATGAACAATTCATGAAAAAGTTGTCGATCAGATGGAAAATTTTAATGTTATGTATGGTTATCGTCCTTGTCAGTGTTGCCGTCGGGAGTACCATTGTCATTAGTCACGTCATTCAATTAAAAGAACAGTCGCTTAACGAACGTTCTCTTCTCATTGCCCGAACGGTAGCTCAAATTCCTGAAGTGAAAAAACATGTGCAACAGGAGGAAGGGTGGACGACGATTCAGCCGATTGTTGAAAACATCCGGACGATTTATCATGCCAACTATATCGTTGTGATGAATATGGAGCGCGTTCGTTACGCACATCCGTCTTATGACAAGCTTGGCACGATCTCTTACGGTGAAGATGAAATTGAAGCGTTTACAGAACATACTTATACATCGAAAGCAAAAGGGGATTTAGGTGTTTCTGTTCGGGCATTTACGCCAATTATGAATGAGAATCATCAGCAAGTAGGCGTTGTTGTTGTCGGCCATTTATTGCCATCAATTAAAGAAATATTAGGCGATTTTCAAAGAGAAATTATTTGGACGCTAATGCTTACAATTAGCTGTGGGGTGGTCGGCTCGCTCTTATTAGCTAATCATTTAAAGAGAGAAATGTTTCAACTAGAGCCGCATGAGCTAGCGCGATTGCTTGTCGAGCGAACGGCAACGTTTCATGCCATGTACGAAGGTGTAATCGCAATTGACAAAAAAGAGCGAATTACAATTTTTAACGAGCGAGCAAAACAAATGATGGGTGTAAGTGGGGATGTGATCGGAATGTACATTCGTGATGTGATTGCGGATACACGTCTGCCGGAAGTGTTATATACGAAAAAAGCGGTATATCAGCAAGAAATTATTGTTGGTAATCAATTGATCGTGAGCAATCGCATCCCAATCGAAGTAAACGGTGAGATTGTTGGAGCGGTTGCAATTTTCCAAGATCGAACGGAAGTGGCGAAAATGGCTGAAGAATTAACAGGTGTGCGAGCTTTTATTGACGCGTTGCGAGTACAAAACCATGAATACATGAATAAATTACATACAATTGCCGGATTGATTCAGCTCGGTAGGACGAGCGAAGCGCTTGCTTACGTATTTGAAGAGAAAGAAGAACAAGAGGCTCTAATGCACTTTTTACGTACGCGTATTCGTGATGAAAGTGTTGCCGGTTTGCTTTTAAGCAAAGTTTCTCGCGCAAAGGAAATAGGAATTTTGTTCGCTATCGATCGTTCTAGCGTGCTCTTTTCATTTCCACCGCGATTAGATCGCCACGATTTTGTCGTTTTACTCGGCAATTTAATTGAAAACGCTTTTGATGCATGTTTGGCGACAGAGAGGGAGGAAAGATTTGTTGAACTGTGGATAGGAGAACAAGAAGATAAGTGGGTGATTGTTGTGGAAGATAATGGGATCGGAATGAGAGAAGAGGAGAAAAAGCGACTGTTTGATTATGGGTATACAACGAAAGACGGCAATCATCAAGGTATAGGTATGCACCTTATTTATAATATCTTAAAGAAAAGTAACGGAGAGATACATATTGAATCAAGCTGGCAAATAGGAACAACGATCACGATTGTATTTCCGCAAAACAAGGGGGAGGACAAATGATTCGCATATTGCTCGTAGAGGACGATCCGATGGTGCAACAAATTAACAAGCAATTTGTTGCTCAAGTAGATGGCGTTTTAGTGGTAGGTACAGCTACAAACGGTGAAGATGCGTTAGAAAAATTGGAAAAATTGCAGCCGGATTTAGTTTTACTTGATATATACATGCCGAAATTAGATGGAATACAAACGATTCGTCTATTTCGTGAGCGGGGCTATCAAGTTGATGTGATTATTATTTCCGCAGCAAGTGACGCAGAAACGATCCAAACGATGTTGCGTAACGGAGCGGTGGATTATATTATTAAACCCTTTCAATTCGAGCGCTTAAAGCAAGCGCTCGAACGATATCAATTGATTCAAAAAACGTTAAAAGATGAACGAGTGACGCAGAAACAAATTGATGAGTGGATGTACAAGCATGCGCAACCACAACAAGTCAGTTTGCCGAAGGGGCTGAATGAAACGACGTTGGGACAAATCGAACAGTATATGTCTCAAGCAACAAATGCTCAATCGGCCGATGAAGTGGCCGAAGCGATCGGCATCGCACGAGTCACAGCAAGACGTTATTTAGAATATTTAGAGAACATCGGTGAAGTGGAAAAAGAAGTACAGTATGGGACAGTAGGTCGTCCGATTCATCGCTATCGAAGACCAAAAAGAACAAAATGATCAATATGTTCGAAATATTCCATCCTTTTAATGAAAGCGATATCATTTAAATCGTAATCATTGATAGGGGGGGAATTTTTCATGAAGAGAGTGAGCTTTTTGTTTATGCTCATCTTGCTTATTGGAGGATTGTTTGCTTGTAGCAATTCACAATCGACGAGCACAAACACGACAGAAGAGAAAAAAGAGGAGTCATCAAGTGAGCCGATTGTGATTAAATTTTCACATGTTACAGCTCCAGATAGCCCAAAAGGAAAAGCGGCTGATTTATTTAAACAACTAGTCGAAGAGAGAACAAAGGGAAGAGTAAAAGTAGAAGTGTATCCATCGAGTCAATTGTTTGATGATGATAAAGCGATTCAAGAATTGCCGCGAAATACTGTACAGTTAATCGCACCATCAACAACAAAGCTTGTCAGCTATGACCCAGCTTTCCAAATCGTTGATATGCCATTTTTGTTCACAAGTGATAAAGCGGTATATAAATTTTGGGATGGAGAAGGTGGCCAAATTTTATCGAAAAAACTAGAAAAATATAATATTAAAGTTTTAGCGATGTGGGCAAATGGGGATAAGCATTTTACTAACTCTAAGCGTCCATTGAAAAAGCCAGCAGATTTTAAAGGACTCAAGTTCCGTACACAAACTGGGAAAGTGCTTGATGAACAATTTGCTGCGTTAGGTGCATCTGCAGTGCCAATGGGATTTTCTGAAGTATATGTTGCGTTACAACAAGGTACTGTCGATGGACAAGAGAATACGTTTAACAACATCGATACGCAAGGATATGCCGAAGTACAAAAATATTTAACAGTATCCGGACACGGGCGCTTGGACTACCTTTTATTAACGAATACGAAGTTTTGGGATAGCCTTCCTGAAGACGTTCGTAAAACCTTAGAAGAAGTTATTGTAGAAGTGACTGAACAACAGCGAAAATGGTCTGAAGAGTTAAACAAAGCGTCATATGAAAAGTTAAAAGCAAGTGGAATGGAAGTATACGAGTTAACGAAAGAAGATATTGAAGAGTTCCAAAAGGCTATGCAACCTGTCTATGAAAAATTCGCGGATAGTATCGGTCAAGATTTGATCGAATTAGCGAAAAAAGCAAACGAATAAATGAATGGAACAACCTGGAGTTTTCCAGGTTGTTTCTGTAAGGGGAGGAAGCGAGTGTGCAAAAGTTGAAGCATGTTATTGAAGCACTAGAAGATTGGATTGCTGGTCTATTTATTGTTGGGGGACTATTTCTTATTTTGATAGGTGTTGTTATGCGCTACGTGTTCAACTCACCGTTAAGTTTTGTAGAAGAATACGCGGGATATATGGTTGTGTGGGGAACGATGATTGGAGCGGTTGTCGCATTGCGAGACAATCATCACATTCGTATCGATATGTTTTATCGTTTGCTTCCAGAGCGAGTAAAAAAAGCTGTTGATATATTTGCTAATATCGTTGGGCTCATTTTTGCATTATTTCTTGTTGTTTACGGTATAAAAGGTATTTTTTTAGATGAGTTTAGTGCTTATCGAATGGGGATCGTTTCAATCGGTGAAGGAGTAGAATTGTGGAAAGTATATATGGTCATGCCGCTAATGGGAGTGTTGATGGTGCTTCGTTTTATCATTCGTCTCGTTCGTGTGGCGAAAGGATTGCCTGAATCTGATTATGAGCATAAAGGTGTGGAACAAGTATGATGACTGTAGGTTTATTTGCTGTATTCGTAATACTAATGTTGCTCCGTGTTCCTGTTGCGTTTGCGTTAGCTTTATCTGCTCTTTTATTTTTGCCTTTTCTTAATTTCCATTATGAAAGTGCAGTTGTTGAAATTTTTTCAGCACTTAATCATACATCCCTAATGGCTATTCCAGGATTTGTATTTGCGGGTATTATTTTAGCTCGGGGAGGTATTTCCAAATATTTGATTGATGGATTGCGTGCATGGGTTGGTCATTTACCTGGAGGAATGGCAGTAGTGACTGTATTAGCATGTGCCATTTTTGCTGCTATTTCTGGCTCTAGTCCCGCTACTGCAGCAGCAATTGGTTCAATCATGATACCAGCTATGGTGCAAGCTGGGTATAGTAAAAAATATGCGATGGGACTCGTTGCATCAGCTGGAACACTTGGAATTTTAATCCCACCTAGCATTCCGCTAATCATGTATGGATATGTCGCGGAAAATAAAGCTACGATTAATAAATTATTTATGGCAGGAATTATCCCAGGACTTTGTTTGACAGCCATTATCATTGTGTCTGCGATTGTATACGCAAGAAAAAATGGATTTGGCCGTGGGGAAAAGGCAACATGGTCGGAAAGATGGATGTTAACATGGAAGGCACTTCCTGGTGCATTTATGCCGATTTTAATTCTCGGTTCGATTTACACAGGAATGGCAACACCGACGGAATCTTCTGTTATCGCTAGCGCATACGCAGTCATTGTTTCGCTTCTTGTTTATCGCGAATTAAAATGGGGAGAGTGGCGTCCGATTTTACGCGAAACGGTTCACATTAGCTCGATGATTTTTATGATTATTGCATCTGCTATTTTATTTAAGCAATATTTAACGCTAGCCCAAGTACCTCAAATGATTGCACAATGGATTATTGACCATGAATTTAATAAATGGATGTTTATTTTACTCGTCAACTTACTTTTCTTTGTGCTTGGCACCTTTTTAGAGGCAATTGCGATCATTTTAATTACCCTACCAATTTTTTTGCCTGTACTTGATAGTCTTGGCATTAACGTATATCATTTTGCCATCATTATGACGGTAAACTTAGAAATCGCGATGATTACCCCACCTGTCGGCTTAAACTTGTTCGTCGTGAGCGGTATTGCGAAAGAACCTCTCGAAAAAGTGATTCGAGCTATTGTACCGTTTTTGATCATTATGCTCATCCAACTCGTTTTAATTATTGTTTGGGAAGATTTGTCGACATTTCTCATTCGTTAAAACCTCTCTAAAGATGGAGAGGTTTTTCTTTTTCGATTATTTATTGTAAAATGAAAGACATGTATTGGAAGAAAGATATAAATGAAGGGGAATACGTATGTGGAAAAATAAAAATATCATCCTTATTTTCATAGGGGAGTTTATTGCAGGGATTGGTTTATGGCTTGGAATTATTGGGAATTTAGAATTTATGCAGAAACATGTTCCTTCCGACTTTGTGAAGTCGCTTATTTTATTTTCTGGTTTGCTTGCAGGTGTGATTGTTAGTCCAATAGCGGGGAAATGGATTGATACATATAACAAAAAACATATTCTCCTATATGCTGGAATCGGTCGTGTAGGGAGCGTCCTTTTTATGTTATTCGCTTTAAAATATGAATCTATTTTTCTTATGATTTGTTTTATGATCTCGATTCAAATGGCGGCAGCTTTTTATTTTCCAACGCTACAAGCGATCATTCCACTTGCCGTAACGGATGAGAAGCAATTGATGACCGTCAATGGAATGCATATGAACATCTCTGCACTATCACGTATTGCTGGTACTGCCTTCGGTGGTGCGCTACTGATGATTACGAGTTTACAAACGTTATATATTGGGGCGATGATTGCATATATTTTACTATTTTCGCTTACGTTTTTTATTGATATAAAAGAAGAAAGGCGTGAAACAAAACACAATACAAAAGAAAAACAGCGATTTACAGACATATTTCCAATCATTCGTCAACTCCCTATCGTTTATGTGGCGGTTGTTTTAACGATTGTGCCGCAGTTGTTTATTGGCGGGTTTAATTTAATGGTCATCAATATTAGTGAATTGCAACATGACCCGTCAATTAAAGGATGGCTATATACCATTGAAGGAATCGGATTTTTGTTCGGGGCATTTTTCATTAAATATGCTACTCATGAAAAAACGTATATAAAATGGATGTACGCATTAACATGTTTCATCGCCTTTGCGCAACTATCTCTACATTTTGCTCATATAAAATGGGTTTCACTCGTTTCATTTGGATTGTTTGGCATATCTGTCGGTTGTTTTTTCCCAATGATTGCGACCATTTTTCAAACAAATGTTCCAAAGCGATACCACGGTCGATTTTTTTCATTTAAAAATATGTTTGATCGCGTGACGTTCCAAATTGTATTGTTAGCTTCTGGATTTTTGTTAGATACAATTGGATTAGAGAATATGGTCGTTTTCTTTGGATCTTTATCACTTTTGTTAATGATGTACACGATGTTTCGTAAAAAAGAAGAGTGGAAAAGCGAAGGAACATAAATGCCTTCGCTTTTAGCCAATAATAATGCGCTCTTTTGGATAATGGTACGTCTCTTTTGAATTGTTGCCGCGAATAAGGAACAAAAACGATAAAATGCCAATTCGCCCAATGAACATTAAAGCAGTAATTACTAGTTTTCCAAATGTGCTTAGTTGGGATGTAATACCCATGGATAAACCAGTCGTTCCAAAGGCTGAGCACACTTCGAAAACAATTTCAATCATTGTAAAAGGCTCTGAGAAAGAAAGAAAAACAACCGCCAGGAAGCAAAGAATAAGAGCTGTTCCAAACACAATAAACGATTTTAATATATCGTCATGATGAATTTCTCGTTGAAACACTTTAATCGAGTTTTTTCCCTTCGCATAAAAGAAAATCGTCAACATCACAATCGCAAACGTCGTCGTCCGAATTCCTCCCCCTACACTGCTTGGAGAGGCGCCGATAAACATGAGGACACTTAAAACAAGTAGTGTAGGTTCAGAAAAGTCGGCGACATTCATCGTTGCTAGCCCACCGTTGCGAGAAGAAATCGATTGAAATAACGCATAAAAAAGCGACTCATGCCATGTTTTATTCGCAAAAAAACGATTCCATTCAATGAATAAAATAGCCCATGTCCCAAATAAAACGAGAAGAAAAAATGTGACGGTCGTTAATTTTGTGAAAAGCGAAAAACGATATTGTTGCTTTTGACGATGGAAGAAAAATTCTTTCACTTCAATAAGTACAGGAAAACCAATTGCGCCTAAAACGAGCAAAATCATATGTATCGTTTGGACGAAATAATCGTGAGCAAATGGCATAAGTGACTGTCCTGTAATATCAAATCCGGCGTTCGTTGTTGCGCTAACCGATGCAAAGAAGCCTTGGAAAAAAGCTTCTTTCCATGACGGAAAGTAACGGAGAAAATATACTCCTAAAATCACCCCACCAACGATTTCAATAGTAATAATGAGTGTTAAAATTTCTTTCATTAGCTTTACTAATCCAGCAAATGTTGAACGGTTTTGATCTGTCATAATCAGTTGGCGTTCGCGAAACCCAATTTTTTTCCCGAACATAAGCCAAATAAATGTTCCAAGTGCCATAATGCCAATTCCGCCAAATTGAAGAATAAAAGCTAATACAAATATACCAGGCGTATTAAAGGTATGAGCTGTTGATACGACGGTGAGGCCTGTTACACTAATGGCGCTGACTGCGGTAAATAACGCATCAACAAAACTAATCTTTACACCAGGCTGATGAAAAATAGGAAGCCATAGTAAAAATGTCGATATGCAAACAGCTCCAAAGTAAAATAAGACGATAAGCTGAACGGTAGATAGGCGCGATAATTTTCGAGATTTCACAGCTTTACTCCCTCGCATGTTTTCGTTTTACACATATTTTGATTTTGGCAAATGACAAAAAGGAATGCAAGTCTGTTTTTTCATGAAGCAATATTTTGTATTTATAAATTTTGTTACATTTGATAAAATAGTGTTGCTCATTGATTCACAAAAAGTGGAGGGGACAATCATGAAAACGCGTGGAAAAATTGTAGCTGTATATATTCTGACCGTTTTTTTATTAGTTGGGCTTATTAACGGTATGATTTATGTTCAATTTCAAACATTAATCGCCAATAAAGTGATAACGACAAACGCTCAGCTTGCTTTGCAGTTGATTGATGCGAAGTTTGTTGGGAAGTGGCAAATGAAAGACGGCAAGCTGTATAAAGGGGAAGTAGAAATTAACAACAACGAGAAGGTCGTTGATTATGTAAAAGAAGTTGTTGGGGCGGAAAGTACTATTTTTCTTAATGATGAACGTGTTACCACCACAATTATGAAAGATGACGAAAGACAAATAGGAACGAAAGCAGATCCGAAAGTTGTACAGGAAGTCATTCATGGTGGAAAACGTTACATCGGTGAAGCGAACGTACTTGGGGAACCGTATGTAACGAGTTATTTACCGATTACAAACGACCGTGATGAAGTCATCGGTATGTTTTTTGTCGGTATGCCAAAACAAATCGTCAATCAAGAGATTAATAATGTTATTGTAAAAGTCATTGCTATTTCTGCATTGTTTGTTATCGTTGGAGTCATCGCATATCATTTCTTTATTTCTATTCGAATTATGAAACCGTTACATATCGCGAAACAACATCTCGAACAAATGGCTAGCGGCGATTTTAGCAAGCAGGTACCTGAGGAGCTTCTCGAGTCAAAAGACGAATTCGGCGAGATGGCACGCGCACTTGCGGAGACAAAACAAGCACTTCGGGGTATGGCTGTTCTCATTCAGACGCAAGCAGATGCCATCGATCAACAATCAAGTGCACTATCAGCTACTTCACAACAAATGTCTGCCTCTACTGAAGAAGTGGCAGCAACGATGGAACAAGTATCGCAAGGAGCGGCTGCGCAAGCGAACGATTTAGCCGATATGACCCATTCGCTTTCATATTTAACAGAGAAAGTCGAACGTGTATATGTAGAACTTGAAAATGTCAAACAAGAAGCGGTTCGTACGTCTGAACGGGCAGATATTGGAAAAAAAGAAATGGATGTATTAATTGCTTCGATTGAACAAATTAAACAAGCGTTTGAAACGGTGACAAACCATGTTCAGACATTAACGACATCTGTACAGAAAATTAGTGGAATTACGGAAATGATTTCAACGATTTCGGATCAGACAAACTTATTAGCCTTAAATGCTGCCATTGAAGCGGCACGTGCGGGGGAGGCAGGAAAAGGGTTTGCTGTTGTTGCTGATGAGGTGCGTAAATTAGCCGAACAGTCTAAGTCATTTACAGAGGACATCGTTCATCTCATTTCATCTATTAGTAAAAATACGGAAGATGTCATTCATACATCGGAAGAAGTGGAGCACTTTATTAAAGATCAAGCAAATGCCGTCGAAAAAACGGTACGTTCGTTTGCCGATATTTTAACATCTATTAGTCATATCGCACCTTTACTTGTTTCGACTGAACAAGCGATGGATGAAATTGTGAAAGAAAAAGATAAAGTGATTGCTCGTATTGAACAAATTAGTGCAGTAGCTGAAGAAAACTCAGCAGCGACACAAGAAGTAACTGCTTCGTCAGAGGAATTAACCGCATCAGCCCAAGAAGTATCCGCAACCGCTCAACGGTTGTATGACATTGCAGAAAAGATGAAAGAAACGACCAATCGATTTACCGTGTAAAGCGACAGAAAATCTGTCGCTTTAAAAAACATTGTAAACGTTATCAAAACGAATTATAGTAAAATTAGGTGAAGACAATGGCACAAAAAAAATGGACAACAAGTCTGATCGTATTGCTCGTTTTGTTTTTATACGTTTTTTTTCACTTTATCACGGTCACCAAGCAGCTTGAAAAAACGGTAGCGAAGTTGCAACACGGACAAAAAGCAGTGTCGCATCTTCCGCATATTATTTTAATATCTCAAGAGTTTGATAATCCGTATTGGCGGAAAATTGAACAAGGAGCAAAAGAAGCAGGAAAGAAGAATAACGTCAATATTGAATACATTGGTCCTCTCCGAACAAGCATTGATGAGCAAGTAAAATTGCTAGAAAAAGCGATTGCCTCTCGGGTTGATGGCATCATTGTTCAAAATTTAAAAGACGAAGCGTTTACGCCGCTTATTGACAAAGCTATTTCGCGAAATATTCCTGTAATTACAATTGATGCGGATGCCCCAAAAAGCCGACGTATCGCTTATGTTGGAACAAATAATTTTGAAGCAGGACAGTTGCTTGGAAAGGCAGTTGTTTCTCGCGTAGAAGGAGAGCGAGCGATTGGAGTAATCATTGGAACCGATACATCAGAAAATCAACGCCTACGTTTGCAAGGGTTTTTATCTGTTATTGCTGAACAGCCGCGCTTACAAGTTGTTTCCATTACATCATCGAACATTTCCCGCATTCAAGCCTCGATTCAAGCGGAACAAATGTTGCGAAAACATCCTAATATTTCTGTTATGGTCGGCACGAGTGCGCTCGATGCGATTGGAATTCGAATGGCGGTAAAAAACTTACATCGTGAAAACATTCAAATTTTCGGTTTTGACGATGTGGAAGAAACAATGGAAGCGATCAAAGAAGGGGACATTGTGGCTACGGTCGTCCAAAAACCTTACGATATGGGATATTCGGCAGTCAAATTAATGGTTGAACATCTTTCTGGCAAACAAATTGATAAGGAACATTTTACAGCGATCGAAGTCATCGACCGCCAAAACGTTCAGCAGGAGAGAAACAAATGAAGATTCGGACGAAATTGTTTGTTTTTATTCCACTTCTCGTTCTTTTACTGAATTTTATCGCGTTTTTTATTTTTCAAAGCGGAAAAAAAGTACAAGAAAGTTACGATGTCATGATGCAGCGCATTTTTTTATATAAACAAATTTCGCTTGAAACACAAGAAAATGTTCGTTTTTTAAGCAGCTACTTAATTCATCAAGATGAATATAATTACGAGCAGCTTATCAAACATAAAAAACAATTAGAAAAACTGCAACGTGAATTAACTGTAAGACAGTTAGAAGGATACAATGCATTTACGCTCGAAAACTATAAAAATATGGTTTATGTTTTTCTCGATTTAGAACAAGTGATTATTCATAAATTAACAAGAAAACAATTTACAGGATATGCTGACCAATATAACGAAATTGAAAAAATTGCTTCATTTATTCGCGAAGATAGCCAAGTGCTCGTTGATGTTGAACTAAGCTTATATCAACCGGTGTATAAACAGATGTTACAACATACAGCAAGAATGAATGAATTAGGCGGGATGCTGTTTATTTTAACAACGATTTTAAGCATCGTATTTGCCATATGGTTATCACGAACGATCGTCATTCCGATCCATCATCTTGTTCATGCGGCGAAAAACATCTCAGCGGGTCAACTGGACACGCGAATCCCCCGCTTTGATGGACATGATGAAATTGGCTTGCTCGGTAAAACATTTCAACATATGATTGAAAATTTGCGCATATTAATCTCTAAAAATATGGAAATATTAGAAAAAGAAAAACTTGTTCGTGAATTAGAGCTAAAAGCGCTCCAAAGTCAAATTAATCCTCACTTTTTATTTAATACGCTAAACGTCATTTCAAAACTTGCCTATATCGAAGGGGCAGAGAAGACAAGCGAACTCACCGTATCCACGTCGAACTTGTTGCGATACAACTTACGAAAGCTCGACCAACCTGTTACGTTGCGTGAAGAAGTAGAGCATGCGAAGGAGTATTTTGCTATTCAAAAAGCCCGTTTTCGCGATCGTGTGACGTTTCAACTGGAAATAGATGAATCATGTTTAGATCAGCCGATCCCTTGTTTAACGTTGCAGCCACTGATTGAAAACGCTTTTATTCATGGGATTGAAGGAATGGAAGAAGGAGCGAACATTCGATTAATCATCGAAGAAAAAAGAAATTGCATTCAAGTAACCATCGCAGATAACGGTGTAGGGATGCCGTACGACGTACAACGAGCGATTATGAACGCATCATATTCATTAACAAAAACAGGGCATTCCACTGGACTTGGATTAGAAAACGTGCTACGGCGTCTGCAGCTTTTTTATGGAGTAGAGAAAATACTTGATATAAAAAGCGCACCAAACGAAGGTACAGCAATTATTTTACGACTGCCAAGGAGGGAGAGCGATGTACAAGCTACTTATTGCTGATGACGAGCCGCTAGAGCGTGAAGGGTTGCAATTGATGATTGAGCGCGCATTTCCACAGACGTTTACTATTTTTCATGCTGAACATGGTCGAAGTGCGATTCAGCAAGTGGAACAACATCGTCCGCATATCATTTTTATGGATATTAAAATGCCGGGCATTCAAGGGCTAGAAGCGATTGCGGAAATACGCAAAATGGATGTTCAAGCGAAAATTGTCATTTTAACCGCATATGATTACTTTACATATGCGAAAGAAGCGATTTCTTTAGGTGTCATCGAATACGTGTTAAAACCGGCTAAAAAGCAGCAAATCGTCGAGCTGTTGCAAAAATTGTTACATCAAATTACGGAAGAACAAGCGATGCGTGAACAGCAATTAACAGCTCGTGAAAAACTCGTTCAGTTGCAAGCGCTAAGTGAGACAGCTTGGACATGGTTGTTAATGGGGAAAATGGATGAATGTTCTGCCCATACATTTACCGGCATGGAATTTGAGAAGGGGTATGCAATGGTTATTGAATTAGAAAAAAGTGATGCTCCTAAGCGTGAAAAGTGGGAAGAGATAGTGAAACAATGTATAAAACAACAGCGACATTGTTTATGCAGCCCGCTTACCCAAAGGCAAATGGCTATTTTTATTGAGGCTGAACAACATGAACGGATCATTTCTTTCGCTCAATCGTTGTTAAAACAGCTCGAGAAAGCATTGCAACAGCGTGTAAAGATAGGGATTGGTACGATTCGCTCGGGACTAGATGGTCTGAAACGTTCATATAAAGAGGCGTGGACCGCTGTACGCTATGTATCATCATTTAGTCGGGCGATGCATATTGATGATGTTCCGGTAACGGACGAAGTGGAACAAATTCATATAAAGACAAATGGAAACGTCATTGAGCAAGTCGAAATGTTTTTGCACGAAAACTATTGCTATGATGTCACGCTTGAAGAAGTAGCAAAATATGTCCATTTAACACCGTATTATTTCAGCAAATTATTTAAAAAAGAAACAGGTCAAACGTTTATCGACTACTTAACGCATTTGCGCATTGAAAAAGCGAAACAGTTGATGCGTGATGAAGGATTAACGGTGAAAGAAGCGTGTTATCGCGTTGGATATAAAGATCCGAACTATTTTAGCCGTGTGTTTAAAAAAGTGACAAATATGACACCGACAGAATACCGGCAAGAAATGTGCGAGCGTCTATAAAGCGCTCGCACTTTTTTGTTTTACCACAAAAAAATGCTAGTTTGTTCTTTTTGTAACAATGAAAACGTTTAAATTGTGCGAATATATCACAAATAAGTGAAGAAAACGAAGAAAACGCTTTCTTTTCTTTGTGGTACGCTTAAACATGTAAACGATATGAAAAACAAGGGGGAATACATGTGAAATGGTGGAAACATGTCGCGAAAGGGGCGGCAACATTTGTTCTAGCTTCCGCATTAACAGCGTGCGGAGTTGTATCTTCAGGAAACGAAGGGGGAAGCGAATCGTCGAAAAAAGACGATGGCAAAATTGTGATCGGTTTCTCGATGGACACGTTAAAAGAAGAACGTTGGCAACGGGATAAAGAATTGTTTGAGGCAAAAGTGAAAGAGCTTGGAGCAGAGGTGAAAACATTAGCAGCAAACGGAGATGATGCTGCACAATTGAGCCAAGCCGAGCAGCTCATTTCCGAAGGAGTCGATGTTCTCGTTGTTGTGCCTCATAACGCTGAAGCGTCAGCAGCAATCGTAGAAAAAGCGCATAAAGAAGGCATTCCGGTTATTTCTTATGACCGTTTAATTAAAAACGCTGAAGTAGATTATTATGTTTCATTTGACAATGTGCGCGTCGGTGAAATGCAAGCACAAGCGATTGTAGAGAAAGCACCAAAAGGAAATTACGTTTACATCGGTGGAGCAGATACAGATAACAACGCCCATTTATTCCGTCAAGGAGCGATGAACGTATTAAAGCCACTTGAAGAAAAAGGCGACATTAAAATTGTTTACGATCAGTTCTCAAAAGATTGGAAACCAGAAGAAGCGTTGAAAAATATGGAAAACGCATTAACAGCAAACAATAATAACATTCAAGCTGTTGTTGCAGCGAATGACGGAACAGCAGGTGGTGTCATTCAAGCATTAGCGGCGCAAGGGTTGGCAGGCAAAGTACCTGTTTCAGGGCAGGATGCTGAGTTAGCTGCATTGCAACGTATCGTTGAAGGTACTCAAACGATGACAGTATATAAGCCAATTAAAGCTATTGCAACAAAAGCAGCGGAGATGGCTGTTGCTTTAGCGAAAGGCGAGAAAATCGAAACGAATCAAACTGTATCAAACGGCAAAATCGATGTTCCATCTGTTTTACTTGATCCGATTGCGGTAACAAAAGACAACGTATTAGATACAGTCATTAAAGATGGATATCACAAATTAGAGGACGTATTCAAAAACGTACCGAAAGATCAATGGCCAAAACAATGAAAACAAGGGGCTGGCTTTGCCAGACCCTTATTTTCAACATGATACAACGGGAGTGAAACGAATGTATGCGTTAGAAATGATGAATATTACAAAAGAATTTCCCGGTGTGAAAGCGCTTGACCGCGTTAGTTTCAAAGTGAAAAAGGGAGAAATTCATGCTCTTTGTGGCGAAAATGGTGCTGGCAAATCGACATTGATGAAAGTGTTAAGCGGACTATATCCAGCTGGCACGTATGATGGTGAAATTCGTATTGATGGTAAATCGGTCTCGTTTCGAAATATTGTTGATGCGGAACAGGCGGGTATTGCGATCATTCACCAGGAGCTTGCACTCGTAAAAGAAATGACAGTTGGCGAAAACATTTTTTTAGGACGTGAACCACATAAATTCGGCGTCATTCAATGGGATCAATTGTATTATGAAGCAGAAACATGGTTAAAGAAAGTCGGATTAACGATTTCTCCACGAACAAAAATCCATTCACTCGGCATAGGTCAACAGCAATTAGTTGAAATCGCAAAGGCGCTCGCAAAACAAGCAAACATTTTAATTTTAGATGAACCTACGGCAGCTTTAACCGAAAGTGAAGTTGAAATTTTAATGGATATTTTAGAACAGCTACGGGCACAAGGAGTTGCGTGTATTTATATTTCTCATAAAATGCCAGAAGTATTTCGATTAGCAGATTCGATCACCGTATTGCGCGACGGAAAATCCATTGCGACACTTTCACGTGCAGAAACGAATGAAGATGAAGTTGTTGCGCTCATGGTTGGACGCGAATTGACAGAACGTTATCCGTACGTCAAAAAAACGCCACGGCATGTCGTATTAGAAGTGAAAAACTATTCCGTTTGGCATAAAGAAAAACCGATGAAAGTCAACGACGGTATTCATATGACTGTTCGTGCTGGGGAAATTGTCGGAATTGCTGGCTTGATGGGAGCCGGGCGAACGGAACTAGCGATGAGCTTATTCGGTGCATACGAAGGAAAAGCTGAAGGAGAAGTATGGATGGAAGGAAAACAAGTGCACATTCGCTCTGTAAAAGATGCTATTCGTTCAGGCATTGCACTTGTCACAGAAGATCGAAAAAGGTTAGGTCTTGTACTCGGAATGGATGTTAAAACAAACACGACACTAGCAAGTTTAAAAAACATTAGCCGTTTGCAAGTCATCAATCAAAACGAAGAATTAAAGTGGAGTCAAAAGTATGTCGATGAACTAAAAACAAAAACAGCGTCTTTAGAAACAACTGTTGGTACGTTATCTGGAGGAAATCAACAAAAAGTCGTATTAGCGAAATGGTTAATGGCGAAGCCAAAGCTTTTAATATTAGACGAGCCAACACGCGGTATTGATGTTGGGGCAAAATATGAGATTTATCATTTAATGAATCAATTAGCTGAAGAAGGCGTTGCTATCATGATGATTTCTTCTGAGCTTCCAGAAATTTTAGGAATGAGTGATCGCATTTATGTCATGCGTGAAGGACGAATCGTGAAAGAGTTATCACACGATGAAGCAACACAAGAAAATATTATGATGGCAGCGACAGGAGGGGAATGAGTCATGGAAGTAAAAGCAGTCATCGAACAGCAACAAAAGAAGAAAAATATATTTGGAAAAGTAGATATTCGTGCTTATACGATGATCGGTGCACTGATTGCGATTTGGATTTTCTTTGGTATGTTAAATGAGACGTTTTTAAGTGCACGAAATTTATCCAACTTATTTACACAAATGTCGGTTACCGCTATTTTGGCAATTGGCATGGTGCTCGTTATCGTTGCCGGGCATATTGACCTTTCCGTCGGTTCGATCGTCGGATTAACTGGTGGCATCGCAGCCATTTTAAGCAACTGGATGGGAATGCCGACATCTGTTGTCATCGTATGCACGTTGCTTGCGGGAGCGCTTGTCGGTTTTGTTCAAGGATGGCTAGTTGCTTATCGAGCGATTCCAGCGTTTATCGTTACGTTAGGTGGGATGATGATTTTTCGCGGGGTGTTAATGGGGATTACAAAATCAACAACAATCCCAATTTTTGATGCTCAATTTGTCGCTTTAGGAAGCGCATATTTTACAAACGCCTTTGGGATTGTGCTTGCGGTGATCGCTATTGTTTCTTTATTCGTTTCTACGTTCCGTAAGCGAAAATCGCGGCAACAATACGGCTTTACCATCTCGCCATTACCGATCGAGATTGCTAAACTACTTGTCATTAGCGTACTTATTTTGTTATTCGTTTTGACGATGAACAGTTATAAAGGGATTCCTTTTCCAATTATTTTTGTTATTGCACTCGCGTTGATCTTTTCATTCATTGCGACAAAAACGACATTTGGTCGCCATGTATATGCAATCGGCGGCAATGTGGAAGCCGCCCGTTTATCTGGTATTAACATTCAACGTCATACGATGATGTTGTTTGTTTTTACAGGATTGCTTTCTGCCATTGCAGCCCTCGTTTTAACGGCACGCTTATCATCAGCTACCATTTCAGCGGGACAAATGTACGAACTAGATGCGATTGCGGCTTGCGTCATCGGTGGAACATCGTTAATGGGTGGATCTGGTACAATTATCGGTGCAATTATCGGAGCCATGGTCATGACGTCGCTAGATAACGGGATGTCGCTACTAGGTATGGAAACATTTTGGCAATACATTGTAAAAGGAAGTATTTTAATTTTAGCCGTTTGGATCGATATTGCTAGCCGAAAACGAAAAGGAAATTAATAAAGAGCGCACAGAAAGACAGAAAAAGCTGTCTTGCTGGCGCTTTTTTTGTATTAAAATGGAAAAATTTTATAGATATATTGTTAGGAGGGATATTTTCATACGTCCCATTTCATTGTTCAACGGGATGTGGGGAAGCTGATCGTTAATACGATCAGTTTTTTGTTCAAATATGTCTTTTCTTTTAAATTTTAAAAAATACGTCTTGTCTATTCTGCTCATTCGTATTATATTATTCTTGTGAAAATATTAAATTTTCAGAAAATAAAAAAGGGGGATTGACATGAAAAAGAAAAAGACGCTTTCTATTTTCACGTCTGCTGCTTTAGCTATTGGTTTATTAGCTGGCTGTTCAGCAGAGAAAACGTCAGAAACAACGAAAAACGGTGGAGATTCTGGAGGAGGGACAGTCATTAAAATTGCCACACAAAGTCCGCTCTCTGGTGGAGCAGCAACGTTAGGAGAATCGATTAAACTTGGGGCTCAACTCGCGTTAGAAGAACAAAAAGAAAAATTCGAGAAGTTAGGTTTCAAATTAGAACTCGTTCCATATGACGATCAAGCCGATCCGAAAAAAGGGGTAGCAAATGCTCAATTAATTGGAGCGGATCAGCAAGTTTTAGGTGTAGTTGGACATTTGAACTCAGGTGTTGCCATTCCATCCTCAGAAATTTACGAAAAATATAGCATCCCAATGGTCTCTCCAGCAAACACAGCAACAGATGTCACTGACCGAGGCTTAAAAACGGTGAACCGCATTTGTGCACGTGACGATTTCCAAGGCCCTGCAGGTGCAAAATTCGCTGTTGAAAAATTAGGAGCAAAGAAAATTTTTATCATTCAAGATAAAACAGCATACGGCACAGGCTTAGCAGAAGCGTTTAAAAAAGGAGCAGAAGAAGCAGGTGCTGAGATTGTTGGATTTGAAGGAATTACAATTGGCGAGAAAGACTTTAATGGCGTATTAAATCAGGTGCTCGCGAAAAAACCAGATCTTGTTTATTTCGGTGGTATGTATACAGAAGGTGGCATGTTAATTAAGCAAGCTCGTGATAAAGGTATTAATGTACCATTTATGGGCGGAGATGGGATGGACTCGTCAACGCTTGTTGAAATTGCGGGCGATGCAGTAAAAAATACATTCATTACATCTGCAGCAGGTATTGCAACGGCGACAGAGGCCGGAAAGCAGTTTGCTGAAAAGTATAAACAAAAATTCGGCAAAAATATTGAATCGTATTCTGCTTATGGATATGATGCGATGGGTGTTTTATTAAATGCGATTGAAGAAGCAATTAAAGCAAACGGAAACAAACTTCCTTCCCGTGAACAAGTAGCGGAAGCGGTTCGCAACGTTCAAGATTATGAAGGAGTTGTGACGAAAGTAAGCTTTGATGAAAAAGGAGACAACAAATATGCAAAAATTTACATTTACAAATTCGAAGAAGCAACATATCCAGCTCGATTAGAAGATGAAGTAAGTAAATAATGATGAATACGTTTGAAAAGGGTATGACAGTTTGCCGTACCCTTTTCTTGTAAATTTTTTCACGAGCAAAGGGACAAGCTAAATGTTTTTAGAAAAAGACAACGAAATGGAGGAACTACACATGATCGAACATGTGCTACAAACATTGCCCCAAGTCATCATCGACGGATTGGCATTGGGCGCTGTATACGCCATTGTCGCTCTCGGATATACAATGGTGTACGGCATTTTAGAGCTCATTAACTTCGCCCATGGAGAAATTTTTATGACAGGTGCATTTGTTGGGACAGCGCTTTTATTATCATTTTCTGCTTTTGGCTGGCTATCTTCTATGCCGATGCTGTTGGCATTGCTTCTTGTCCTTGTAGCGACATCGATTGTGACAGGTTTGCTTGGCATGGGCATTGAGCGAATTGCTTATCGTCCATTGCGAAATGCCCCAAAATTAATTACGCTCATTACAGCAATTGGTATTTCATTTTTATTACAAGATTTTGTTCGTTTTATTACAGAATTAAAGAAAGGAAACTACATTTTAACTGGTCCAAGTTTATTTACTGGACAAGTAAACATTTCAGCTTCCTCTATTTGGTCAGGATTTCATGACGCCTCAGTTAAGTCCTCTTTCTTTATCGTTTTAGTTACAGCTGTTGTCATGATGATGACGCTTGACTTCTTTGTGAATAAGACGAAGTGGGGGATGGCGATGCGTGCTGTCGCCCAAGATCGTGAAACGGCTGCGCTTATGAGTGTAAATGTCAATAAAGTTATCGCTTTAACGTTTTTTATTGGATCTGCATTAGGTGGGGCTACAGGTGTTCTCTTTGCAATTCAATACGGAACGATTGATCCATACATCGGCTTCATTTTAGGATTGAAAGCTTTTACCGCAGCAGTATTAGGTGGGATTGGAAACATTCGCGGAGCGATGTTTGGTGGCATTGTTCTCGGTCTGCTTGAAATGTTTGCAGCGGCTAACTTACCGATCGTCTCTGATGGAATATTAGGAGCGGAATACAAAGACGTGTTTGCTTTTTCTATTTTAATTATTGTTCTTATTTTCAAACCAGAAGGGTTATTCGGAAAAGTGTCCGTTGAGAAAGTGTAGGTGGTCGATATGAAAAAATGGTTGAACGTATTCGAGCAAAATAAACGTATTCAGGCGACCTTGATTGGTGCGTATATCGCTACCACGTTTATCAGTTTATATTTAGCACAAAAATCAGTTGTTGCTTTTTTGCTTTTGCTTTCTTCGCTTTTATTTTTATATTTTACGTCATTTTCGAATCGTGTGAAGTGGGGCATAGGCATTCTCGTATTAAGCGTGCTATTGCCTTTAGCCGCAAGCCAAGGAGAAGCTTATCAATCATATATGGAAGTGGCAACGTTAGTCGGAATTTACATCGCCATGGCGCTAGGATTGAACATTGTCGTAGGACTTGCCGGCCTTTTAGACTTAGGGTTTGTCGCTTTTTTTGCCATTGGTGCCTATACGTACGGTATTTTTGCGACAGCACAGGCAAACAACTTTATGCCATTTGGAAAGTATCCGTTATCCGGAGAAAGTTTTTGGATATTTTTAATCGTCGGGTGTGTTGTTGCTGCAATATTTGGAGTGTTGCTCGGCATCCCGGTGTTACGCGTAAAAGGCGATTATTTAGCGATTGTAACGCTCGGATTTGGAGAAATTATTCGTATTATTTTCAATAATTTGGATAAACCAGTTAACATTACAAACGGTGCAATGGGGCTCGCTTCCGTTCAACCGCCCAAACTGTTCGGGATTGAATTTATGTACCCGAGTCAATTTTATTATGTTGTATTAGTGATTTTGTTGCTTACGATTTTTATTGTCCGTCGTTTAGAATATTCGAAAATTGGTCGAGCGTGGAAAGCGGTGCGGGAAAATGAAATTGCCGCACAAGCGATGGGCATTCCGCTCGTTCGTACAAAGTTGATGGCGTTTGCCGTTGGTGCTTCATTTTCAGGAATGATGGGTGTCGTATTTGCAGCAAAACAGACGTTTGTTGATCCAACAAGCTTTACACTGCTTGAGTCCATTACAATTCTCGTCATGGTTATTTTAGGAGGCATGGGTAGTGTCCCGGGGGTTATACTCGGTGCGGCGCTTGTGACGATTTTAAATCTTCAAGTGCTTACAGAATTAACAAACTGGTTAAACCAGCTTAGTTTAAGTGGAGTCGTTCACATTCCTGATGCGCTATCTCCAGCAAAAATGCAACGGTTTATCTTTGGCTTGATTTTAATTGTCTTTGCTTTGTATCGTCCACAAGGATTGTTGCCGGCAAAAAATCCTCGTTTTGATGAAAAAGAGTTGAAAAGTGGCGTAACAAACGTAGCAGACGGAAAGGAGGGAGCGAAAGGTGTCTATTTTAACGGTTAAACAATTAACAAAGCAATTTGGTGGACTTATTGCGAACAACAATATTGATATGGATGTGCAAAAAGGATCAATTACAGCTGTTATCGGACCGAACGGTGCAGGGAAGACAACATTGTTTAACATGGTCACAGGGGTGTATCAACCGACGAGCGGTGATATTTTATTAAACGGCGAGTCGCTCGTTGGATTAAAGCCTCATCAAGTGGCACAAAAAGGTATTTCGCGTACGTTCCAAAATATTCGTTTATTCGGAGCGATGACCGTATTAGAAAACGTCATGGTTGGCATGCATACGCATTTACGTAGCGGGTTATTTCATACGATATTTTCTACTCCATTGATGCGCAAAGAGGAAAAAGAAGCGAAACAAGAGGCGTATCGTCTTTTGCAATACGTCGGTTTAGAGTCACTTTATAACGAAGAGGCAAAAAATTTGCCTTATGGGGCGCAGCGAAAACTTGAAATTGCCCGCGCATTAGCGACGAAACCAAAAGTGTTGCTGCTAGATGAGCCCGCTGCTGGAATGAATCCGAAAGAAACAGCGGAATTGACGAAGCTTATTTATGATATGCGTGAACAATTGCAACTAACGATTATTTTAATTGAACATGATATGAAACTCGTTATGGAAATTTCTGAACATATTATTGTGTTAGATCATGGAGAAAAAATTGCTGAAGGTACGCCAGATGACATTCGAAATAATGAAAAAGTCATTGAAGCTTATTTAGGAAAAGGAGCGACAACAGCATCGTAGGAGGGGATGGCGAGTGAGTTTGTTGCGTTTAGAACGCGTTCATACGTTTTATGGTGGAGTTCATGCGCTAAAAGGAATTGATTTAGAAGTATGTGAAGGGGAAATTGTTACGTTAATCGGCAGTAACGGTGCGGGAAAATCGACAACATTAAAAACAATTAGCGGACAAGTGAAAGCAAAAAGTGGAAGCATTGTATACGAAGGAAAAGACATGACAAATACCCCACCACATATGACCGCCTTAGCAGGCATCGCCCATGTTCCTGAAGGACGGAGAATTTTTCCGAGATTGACGGTAAAAGAAAATTTAGAAATGGGTGCTTTTTCGGTGAACGATAGAAAAGAGATAGCTGAACGAATGGAGCGAGTATTTCATTATTTTCCTCGGTTAAAAGAGCGTCTGCAACAAAAAGGGGGGACGATGAGTGGAGGAGAGCAACAAATGTTAGCGATCGGTCGTGCTTTAATGATGAAACCGAAGTTGCTCATGTTAGATGAACCGTCGATGGGATTAGCTCCAATTATCGTCGAGCAAATTTTCCATATTATTCGAGAGTTAAACGATGAAGGAATGACGATTTTGCTTGTCGAACAAAATGCGTTTCAAGCGTTGCAAATCGCGCATCGTGGCTACGTCATTCAAACAGGAGAAATTACAATGTCAGGTACAGGAAAGGAACTGCTTGGAAACGAGCAAGTACGAGAAGCATATTTAGGGTGAATCACAAGGCGTCTGGCGACAAAAGCTAGCGCCTTTTTGTATAATTGTTTCGGAGGGATGGATGTGCACATTGATACAGTAATCTTGCGGCATTTAGAAATGGAATTAAAATCACCGTTTACAACAAGCTTTGGGACGATGAAAACGCGTCCCGTTTTATTAGTGGAAGCGATCGATGAAAATGGCGAGCGAGGATGGGGAGAAGGTGTTGCTTTTTCTGCCCCTTGGTATACGGAAGAAACGCTGGAAACGACGTGGCATATGCTTGAATATTTTTTAATTCCGCTTCTTTTTCAAGCCCCCGTTCATCATCCGGATGAATTGCGCGCCCGATTTTCGATGATTCGCCGCAACTACATGGCCAAAGCAGCGCTTGAAGGGGCGGTATGGGATTTGTTCGCCAAACGGCGTGGGATGCCATTAAGCGCGGCGCTCGGCGGTGAAAAACAAGAAGTGGAAGTGGGAATAAGCATCGGCATTCAGAAAATAACAAATTTGCTAAAACGAATGGAACAAGCGCTTGCGGAAGGATACCAGCGGGTGAAAATAAAAATTAAGCCAGGATGGGATGTGGATGTCGTTCGTGTCGTTCGTCGACATTTCCCTGATGTTCCGCTTATGGTCGATGCAAACTCCGCTTACTCGTTACACGACATCGACCGCCTACAAGCGCTCGATGACTATGAGTTGCTTATGATTGAACAGCCGCTTGCTGTAGATGACATCGTTGATCATGCGAAATTACAAGCAAAGTTAAACACACCGATTTGTTTAGATGAAAGCATATGTTCATACGAAGATGCCAAAAGAGCAATTGAATTGCAAAGTTGCCGAATCATCAATATAAAAATTGGCCGAGTAGGTGGATTAACGGAAGCGAAACGCATTCATGATTTATGCCAACAACATCATATTCCTGTATGGTGTGGCGGCATGTTAGAAGGTGGAGTCGGACGAGCGCATAGCATCGCTTTAGCAACACTTTCGCATTTTTCTTTACCAAGCGATACAGCTGCATCGGCAAATTATTGGAATCGTGACTTCATTGATCCAGAAGTTACCGTTCATCATGGACGCATTTTCGTTTCGAAACAGCCCGGTATAGGCTATGAAGTGAATATGAAAGAAGTCGAGCGGCGTGTCGTTCGTTCAAAAGTATATAACCGTGTGAAAGGATGAGGATATGTTTGATCCAACGATTTTTGATAATTTAAAAACAGTTGTTGAAGGGGCCGTTTACGATTTAGATACAAATGATGAACTGATTGCGATCATTGATCGCTCAGATATCGTTGACTTAGCGAAATTTACGCGCGCGTACGCTCTCTCTTTTCAATTGCGTCATGCTCATCAAGTGACGTGTACCATTTCGCTTGAAATGACGCTCCAACATATTGCAAACGAGTTGTTATACGAAGATGTTACGAGCGCAGGTTGTACTTTGACGGTTTCGTTTTCTTTTTCAACAACAAACGTCGATTGCGCAGACGTAGAACAGATGCTAAAGCACATTTGGGGGGAGCATCGCACAGTTATACAAACGTTAACGTACACATACCCAAAACATGAACGATATACTCATCGTGTGACGATTGATTTTGAGCGTACGATTAACGAAAGCCATGTTGATGATTTATTACATATGATTCCATACATCATTCGTTCGCTTGAACAGTTGCTTTTGTATGCTGAACAAAAATGATTGAAGGGATATTATATTCCAAGTATGATAGAAGTGAAAATGATTATAATTATCATACTTGGAGTGTTGTTGGATGAAAAAAATATATTTTTGTAAAAAGAATAAATTCGCAACGAAAACGTTGTATCAATTTTTAAAACGAACGTTCAAACACGTCAAAGTGAAGAGAAAAGATTGCGTCGGCAAATGCAAAATGTGCAAACATTGTCCGTTCGTTTTAATCGACGGAGAAGCTGTAAAAGCGGCGACGACGGACGAATTGTATGACCGCATTTCTTATGAAATGACAAAACAATGGTGGGCGTTTCGGAAAAAATAAGCAGGAATTTTTTTATTTTTGTTTAATTTCATGTGTGAAAGGGGGGGAGATGATGTGGTCAGAAGTGAAACAAATGTTATCTCGCACGATGTCCTCGCTTGCTTTTGAAACATGGATCGAAGGAACGACAGCGACGATGGAAGATGATACGGTCACTATTCATTGCACAAACCCAATGCAAAAAAATTGGATTGAAACGTTGTATATGTCTCACATTGAACGAGCAATCGAAAAAGTTTGCGGCAAACGAATGGTTGTTCAGTTGGAAGCACCTCATGAGCTTTCTAACGAGCAATTTATGCGTATGTGGAACTACATGATTACCCTCGAAAAACAAACGTGGCATCTTGAAGCGCGCGTCACAAAAGTGGAACGACAAATGGAAGAAATAGAAAAAGAAGTGGCACAACTGCGCGAACGGACAGATTTTCTTGAACGACTGCTTGCGACAGATGAGAAACCTGTACAGAAAACGTATATTCATTAAAGAGGTGTTCCAAATAACGGAACACCTCTATTTACTAACATTTTTTATAATGTACCGTCATACATAACTTTCCGCAGCAAGAACCAAGTACTGAAGGGGTATCGGCAGTGGAATTGGAGGGAGTAAGACACTCAATTGATACTTTTTTCAAGTGATTAAACGTTTTTGAAAATGACTGTCCTTCTGTTAATGTTGCAACTTCACCTTCGTTCACGTATATCTTCACCTCACCACAACTATTTTCAACTAATACCGTTACTGTTCCAAACGGTTTAATGATATTCTCATCTGCTTCCCAAACGACTTCTGGTGCATTACCACCACATGAAAACTCCCAATTTTGACAAACTTCATCCGTCACAATTGGACGGTCTGGACAACATCCTCCACAGCTCATCATATCCGCTCCTTTTTTGTTTTATTGAAGAGTGATCTTCCCTTATATACAATGCGAGAAAAGGAAAAGTGTATAGGATTTTGTCCTATGTTTCACACCTAATTTTTACACATTTTTTTCACCGCAAGCCTATGCACGAATATACATACACACATAGTATGATATATCGAATGAAAAAGGGGGGATGGCAAGTGGAAAAACATTGTATTCATGTGGAAAAAGTGTTTGACTGGGTTATGCGCCCGGTAAAACTAACAAAAAGGGAAACGTTGACAGAACCTATTGTGGAAAATGATGTTTGTGTTGACATTTGTATACCGTGCGGAAAAAAAACGGTCGTATGGTCGGCGGAAGAAAGCGTGCAAGCGTTTGGAACGGTGACCGTCGTATATGAGCAAGGGTGCGGACAAAAAATGGACGTCTTTATAAATGGAGAATTTTCCTTTTCATTGCAAGAAGGGGAATCTCGTTCAGTCACTATGTCACATTTACACGACGTTCAAGTTGAGTGTAAAGGAGATGGCATGTGCGTCGGACGTGTATGTATTCAACTTCATCAACAGCTTCATCGCATGGACGATTGCGAACATATTCGTTGCATATTGACTGATGCATGCGGACAGCCGATTGAACCAGGACAGATGACTTGTCGCATACTTGATGAACGACAGACAGTTCGTGTAACGTTGCCGAATGGAAAACATGTGAACTTACAGCGAGTATATGTTCTCATCGAGGCGTTTGTTGTGGTGCAATGCATACAGAAGGATGGAACAGTGTGGAAAACAAAGCCGATTTCATTAGCAACAATAGAGGATGTGTTACTATGTGCCCCAGCAGAGACGGCTGTCGTTTGCGAAACCGTTACAGCCGACTGTAAAGCAGCGTTTCTTTCAGCAGCGTGTCCACAAATATTTATCACTATTCATCTTTGTCAACATGTTCAATCGCTCGGGCGTGTGAAAGTTGAAATTGAAGGAGCGATATGCACACCGCGTGTCGAACAACAAGTACACATATGCCCACAACATGTTCATATACCAAGTTGCCCGATATAAAAAGAGAGAGACGCGTCAAGCGAAGCTCTCTCATAGCTTAAAGCCAAATATACCTGAAATAAAGCAACTGTTGACGATCCATGTTTTGTTGTTTTTCGTCAGACGGACGGTTCCTTTTCCGACAGCGTCAATTTTAACGTTTTGCATATTATTAAACTGCCCGGTAGCTAATGTATCGACATCAACCGTTTGCCCTTGGATATGTTGCAAAAAGCTTGTAATTGAACGTTCACAACAGTCGCACGTTTCGTCAATTTGGGGGAGGAAAATGTTTTTCAATACGTCTCCTCTCACTTCGACGACGTTACAAATTGGAAATGCTGCTGATCTTTTCGCTTGTCCTGTACCTGGAATCGTGCCGGTGACAATAAAGTCATTTTCGATCGTCCCCACTGTAAAATTATTATTTCCTTGCCCCAGTCCTGTTTGATCAAGTGTGGCAATATCGACTTCTTTTCCATTTAGCTGTGCTAACACATGTTTCATTCCTTCGACACAGCATGGACATTCGTCACGCTGTGGAGACATATGGCGCATCGGTGCACAACAACATTTTTTCATTTCGTTTCCCCCTCTCTAACTTTATTGTATGAACGAGAGAGAGAAAGGTGTGGACGGGTCGTTACAAAAACGGATTGCGCCATTCCATAAGCAAGGCGTAGTTGCAAGACTGAGCATCTTCTAAATAATTAGCGACGACTTTCACTGGTGTGCGCCCGCAGCGAAGTAAAAAAGTAATAACAGGGTCTGTGAGTTTTCCTTTTATTTTGTCTGAATAGAAGCATCGTTTGTGTAGAAAAAATGATCGATGTGTTACAATAGCGTTAAGGGAGGAATGAAAAATGAGCATTTACGATTTTCATGTACGTACAATTCAAGGAGAAGAGCAATCGTTAGCCCAGTATAAAGGAACAGTTCTATTAATCGTCAATACAGCAAGCAAATGTGGATTGACGCCACAATACGAACAATTGCAACAATTGTATGACAAGTATAAAGATCACGGTTTTGTCGTGCTCGGTTTCCCGTGCAACCAATTCGGAAATCAAGAGCCAGGATCAGAAGAAGACATCTCGCAGTTTTGTCAACTCAATTATGGTGTGACGTTTCCGATGTTTGCGAAAGTGGACGTAAACGGTCCAAACGCCCATCCGCTTTTCACTTACTTAACGGAACAAGCGCCAGGTGTGTTAGGAACGAAAGCGGTGAAATGGAACTTTACAAAATTTCTAGTTGATCGAAAAGGTCAAGTTGTTGCGCGGTTTGCTCCGACAACAAAGCCGTTTGAACTTGAACAGCATATTGAATCGTTGCTTCACGAACCCGTCTCTGAATGAAAAAAGAGACGGTTTTTTGTTTGAAGTAATGGATTTGTCTATACGGATTTTTATATAGTGCATATGTTGAGATAGTAGGGATTATGTCAAATAGGAGGGGTTATATGTTCATTGAACCTTGGATCGTAGATGAAACGATGCATGAGTTTTTCGTACCGGACTATATTGAACAAATGGCAGAAGACGTGTTGCGTCATTACGATTTATCTGTTCAAAGTAGGCAAGTCGTCACGACGAAACCGGATAAAGGGGGAGCCATTTGGAAGTTAGAAACGAACAAAGGGCCAAAAAGTTTAAAACTACTTCATCGTCGCCCAACACGCAGTTTATTTAGCCTCGGCGCTCAGCGATATTTAGTCGATGTGCAAAACGCAAATGTCCCGCCGATTGTACAAACGAAAGAAGGAATAGATTATGTGGAGGCAGGAGGAAAACTATGGTTTGTTGCGGAATGGATCGAGCCGTTATTTCCTGTAACGAAAGATTTAGAAGGGGCGAAACAGCTTTGTTATGCGCTTGGTGAATTTCATCGTTTAAGTAAAGGATACGTTCCTCCAAAAGGAGCAGAAATCGCTTCCCGGTTGTACAAATGGCCGAAAACGTATGAGAAAACGATAAACAAAATGGACTGGTTTCGCCAATTAGCGAAGGCGTATAAAGAGATGCCTGCAAGCGCGATGTTGTTGGAAGTTGTCGATCGCTTTCAAGTACAGGCGCGCGAAAGTTTCACAAGACTACAACAATCCTCGTACCACCAACTAATCGAACTTGGACATAGCGAATGGGGATTAGTGCATCAAGATTATGGGTGGTCGAACGGACAAATGGGCGCAGATGGCATGTGGATTATCGATTTAGATGGCGTGGCGTATGATTTGCCCATTCGAGATTTACGAAAACTGATTTCCGGTACGATGGCTGATTTATACCGCTGGGATGCCCAATGGGTGCGAGAGATGATTCGAGCGTATCATGAAGCCAATCCAATTGACGCTTCATTATATGACATATTGATGATTGATTTGTCACTTCCGAATGAATTTTACAAAAACTTAAAAGAAGTTGTATACGAGCCAGAGCTATTTTTAACGGAACAAACGATGCAACTTATTGAAATCATTGTTGCAACGGATGAAACGAAATGGCCGGTTCTTGCGGAAATTGAAAACGATTGGAAGGAGAACGGAAACAGATGAACATTTTGATGATTTGTACAGAAAAGCTACCTGTTCCTCCTGTGCTTGGTGGTGCGATTCAAACGTATATTGCTGGCATCCTCCCCCATCTTCACCGTGCACATCGTATTACGGTATTAGGTGTACAACATGAAACACTGCCAAATGAAGAAACGATCGATGGCATTCATTATGTACGCGTCCCAGGTGGGATATTTGACACATATTGCGATCATGTCGTTCAATACGTGCAAGCTCATTCGTTTGATCTCATCCATATTTTTAACCGCCCACGTCTCGTTTTACCTATTCGTCAAGTCGCTCCTCATGCCAAAATGACGCTGAGCATGCATAACGATATGTTTCAAGTTGCGAAAATCAACCGTGAAGAAGCAGTAGAAGTGATCAGGCAAGTATCAGCGATTGTCACAATTAGCAACTATATCGGCCAAGTCATTCGCGACCTATATCCAGAAGCAGAGGGGAAATTACGAACGATTTACTCCGGTGTTGATTCCGAACGATTTTTACCGGGAAATCATTCGAAGATGGCACCAATTCGTAAGCAGCTACGTCAAGCGCATGGGATCGATCAAAAAACAGTCATTTTATTTGCGGGGCGTTTGTCACCAAATAAAGGGGTTGATAAATTGATTCAAGCGTTGCCGGAACTTGCGAAGCGATTTAATGATTTAGCGCTCGTCATCGTCGGAAGCAAATGGTTTAGCGAAGAAGGGACGACAGATTATATCGCTTACGTTCGTTCGTTAGCTAAAAGATTACCTATTCCTGTTGTAGCTACAGGATTTGTGCCGCCAAATGAAATTCAACATTGGTTTGCCGCAGCTGATCTATTTGTTTGTACATCGCAATGGCAAGAGCCGCTTGCCCGCGTTCATTATGAAGCGATGGCAGCAGGACTTCCGATTGTTACAACCGCTCGTGGTGGTAATCCAGAAGTCATCGTTCCAAATGAAAATGGTGTTGTTGTCGAAAGACCAGAAGATCCGCAAGACTTTGTGGAAAAAATGGCATATGTGTTGTCCAATCGTACGCTAATGAAGAAAATGGGAGAAAACGGGCGGAAATTAGCGACATCACTTTATCGTTGGGAGCGCGTGGCATCAGACCTACTCCGCGTATGGCAACATGTCGAACAAACTGAGCTTTCACCAATGCAAGCAACTGTTTCTGTTGAAGAAATAGTTGAGCAAGTCGTTGAAAAACAGCCGACCGAGCCGGTTTTACAACCTTTGAAGCCAATTCGAAAAGAAGTAGCATCAAACAAAAAAAGGAAAAAAGCATTTGTATGGGCGATTACGACATAAAACCCCCACTTATGTTTGTGGGAGTCTCGGTCTTGTTTGCATATATAAATAAAAGTCATCGTTTTGTTTTTCTGTAATGACGTCGCGTAAAATTTGAGCAAGGACTGTGCTATACACGGTTCCGTTATCTCCGTAAGCATAGACGAAATAACAGTTTGGAAAGGAATCGTACACACCGATCATCGGAAGACCATCGTGCGTCCCACCGTAAAAGGCAGCTAAATAAAATTCAGGAACGACATGAATATCGGGGAAAAGTCGATGAAATTCCTCGATGAGTCGTTCTTTTTTATGCATAAGCTTAGCGTCGCGATCATCCGCATACGCTGTATTTTCATCAAGCCCACCGATAATAATGCGATCGTCAGCCGTTGTTCGCATATATACATACGGACGGGCTGTCTCCCAAATAAGCGTTCGTTTATGCCAACTTGAAAAATCTTCAACTCGATTTGTAATAACCGCATACGAACTAACGAGTAACGCTTTTTTTTCTTGTTTCACTTCTAACGTTTCGTAGCCTGCGGCAAAAATGACTTTCCGGGCTCGGATGGAATGCCCGTTTTTCGTATAGCATGTTGCCATATGTTGTTCGAGTTTTTTTCCATTGATTTCTGTTTCTTCGAAAATACGTACCCCACGTTGTTTCGCATATTCTAATAAACCAATTGTCAATTTATACGGATTTAATTCTCCATCCCCCGTTGTATATAAAGCAGCATGTTTTGTAAACGGATAATGGCGGCGAATTTGTTGTTCATTTAACCAGACAACAGGATAGCCTTGTTTTTTTAACGCCGTATATTCTTTTTCAAGCTTTTGGACATCTTCCGCAACGCTTGCATAATACAAACTGTCCCTTTTTTGAAATTCCACATCGATATGTAAGCAATTTGCTGCCCGTTCAAGTTCATCGACGGCTTGTTGACAAAGCGTTAAATGACGTGCGGCATACGTTTCGCCAAAGCTGTTAACGAGTTCGAAAAACATTTTATCCCCGAGACATTGAATGAGTGCTGTATTTGTCATCGTACTTCCGTATCCGGCTTTTCGTTTATCGACAACAACGACGTCTAAATCGGTTTCACTTAAATAATAAGCGCACAACGCCCCAGAACCACCCGCTCCGACAATTAATACGTCACATTGTATGTCGCTCTCAAGAGGGGGATACGAGGGAGCATCGGGAAATGTCGTTGGCCAATATAACTTTCCTGTTTGTAAATCCATCGCGATAACCACCTTTCTTCTTCATTCTGGTCTTTTTTATATTGACCTGCATATGTAAAAGTATGCGACAGCAACAACGTCATTTATATATTGACATAGCAAAAGGCTTTCTTATTTTTGGAATATTTGATAAAATGAAACGGAGCATCAGATGAATGACAAGAAAGTAGGGATGGAATGTGAAAGTATTTTTGGACTTAATGTGGTTTTTTAAACAAGAAAAAAAAGCGTATATAATCGGAATTATATTGCTTGCGATTGTGTCGTTGCTTGAGCTTGTTCCACCGAAAGTGATTGGGCACGTTGTTGATGCGATAAAAGCAGGGGAACTAACGAAAGAAAAGCTCGCTACGTGGTTAAGCTTGCTCGCATGTGTTGCGATTTGTATGTACGGTTGTCGTTACGTTTGGCGGACGATGATTTTCGGATCGGCGGCGAAGCTTGCTCGGCTGTTGCGCGATCGACTGTACGGTCACTTTACAACGATGTCTCCGTCTTTTTATCAACATCGCCGCATCGGTGATTTAATGGCACATGCGACAAATGATTTACAAGCGATCCAGCAAACAGCGGGTGTTGGTGTCTTGACGCTTGTCGATTCACTATGCATTGGCGGGTTTGTTATTGCGACGATGGCATTTACAATTAGCTGGAAACTAACGCTCATTTGTTTATTGCCAATGCCGCTTATGGTGTATTTAACAAGCTATTACGGGTCGCTACTTCATCGACGGTTTCATCATGCGCAGGAGGCGTTTTCCGCTTTAAACGATAAAGTGCAAGAAAGCATTGCGGGCATGAAAGTAATAAAAACGTTCGGACAAGAAAAAGAAGAAATCGAATCGTTTCGAGTACAAGCGGATGACGTCGTTCGAAAAAATATGGCGGTTGCCCGCATTGATTCATTGTTTGATCCAACGATTTCGCTTATTGTCGGCGTGTCGTTTTTTTTAGCGATTGTTTTTGGTGCTCGTTTTGTCGTGCAAGGAGAGTTGACAATTGGGCAACTCGTTTCTTTTACGATGTATTTGGGGCTTCTCATTTGGCCAATGTTAGCATTCGGATGGCTATTTAATATTGTCGAACGCGGTCGCGCTTCGTATGACCGAGTTTCCTCGTTGTTGCGCGAAAAACCAGATATACAAGAAAATGAAGGGCTACTTGATGACGTACCGACAGGCGACATCACGTACGATATTCGTTCCTTTACGTATCCGAATGAAACGAAGCCAACTTTACAGCACATTCAGTTTACATTAAAAAAAGGAGAAACGTTAGGGATTGTCGGGAAAACAGGAGCGGGAAAGACAACGCTTTTAAAAGTGTTATTGCGCGAGTTTGTTGGAATGGATGGGGATGTTTATTTTGGCGGACATTCGATTACACAATATCGGTTAGAACGATTGCGTGAAGCTATTGGTTATGTACCGCAAGACCATTTTCTTTTTTCGGCTTCTATTCGCGACAATATCGCTTTTGCTCGACCTAATGCGAGTCAAGAAGAAGTAGAGCATGTCGCCAAACTCGCTCAAGTGCATGATGATATTGTACAATTTCCAGAAGGGTACGAAACAGTCGTTGGTGAAAGAGGCGTGTCTTTATCAGGGGGACAAAAGCAACGGCTATCGATTGCGCGTGCATTGCTCCTTGATCCGGAAGTACTTATTTTAGACGACTCGCTATCTGCAGTCGATGCTCAAACCGAAGAACGCATTTTAAGAGCGTTGAAAGAAAATCGGGCAGGCAAAACGACGATTATTGCGACGCATCGGTTAAGTGCCATTCAACACGCGCATTTAATTTTAGTGCTTGAAGATGGAAACATTGTTCAGCGAGGTACGCACGAAGAGCTTGTTGTCCAAGACGGTTGGTATCGGGATATGTACGTTCGCCAGCAGCTCGAACAGTTTGTGGAACGTGGAGGTGCGCAATGAAATCGAATATGAATCAACGGCAAGTGTTTATGCGGCTCATGAGCTATGCGATCCCGCATCGAAAGTCGCTATTTTTTGCTTTTTTTCTTTTAGCCTTAACGACTGCGGGCGAAGTGCTCGGTCCGATTATTGTAAAAGTGTTTATTGATGACTACTTAACACATATGACATTTCCGCTTCAAGCGATGATCGGATTAGCAGCTGCCTACGTCACGATCCACATTGGGAAAGTCGTTCTTTCTTACTTTCAATTGCTGAAGTTTCAAGAAATTGCGCTAAAAATTATTCAACAGCTGCGCATCGATGTATTTTCAAAAGTACAATCGTTAGGAATGCGTTATTTTGATCGGACCCCAGCGGGAAGCATCGTATCGCGAGTGACAAATGATACGGAAGCGATTAAAGAAATGTTTGTTGAAGTGCTTGTTACATTTATCCAAAGTGCTTTTTTCTTAATTGGTGTATTTGTTGCAATGTTTTTGCTCGATGTTCGTTTAGCTACTTTTTGCTTAGTGATTTTACCGGTTATTTATATCATTATTCGTACGTATCGAAAGTATAGCTCGGTGTTTTATAGCGATTTGCGCGAGCGGTTAAGCCAGCTGAATGCCAAGTTAAATGAGTCGCTTCAAGGTATGGCGATCATCCAAGCGTTCCGTCAGCAAAAGCGGATGAGAGAGCAATTTGGAGACATTAACGAAAAACATTATATAGCGGCAATGAAAAATATTAAACTTGATAGTTTATTGCTTCGTCCAGCGACAGACGTCGTTTATGTATTTTCGCTTATTGTCGTTTTAAGTTATTTTGGCATCTCTTCTTTTCAAAGTCCGGTTGAAATCGGTGTGTTGTATGCCTTCGTCAATTATTTAGAGCGTTTTTTTGAACCGATTAACCAAATGATGATGCGGTTATCGATGTTTCAGCAAGCGCTCGTTGCTTCATCTCGCGTTTTTCAATTGTTAGATGAACGAGAAGAAGAGCCGAAACAATATGAGCAACCACTTGTTATTGAAAAAGGAACGGTGGAATTTCGCAATGTATCGTTTAGTTATGATGGAAAACGTGACGTGTTAAAAAACATTTCGTTTATCGCTCGACCTGGAGAAACAGTTGCGCTCGTCGGTCATACAGGAAGCGGGAAAAGTTCGATTATTCAACTGCTCATGCGCTTTTACGAGTTTGAGCGCGGTGACATTTTGATTGATGGACATTCCATTAAAGCATATCCGAAAAGGGAATTGCGAAAAAATATCGGCCTTGTCCTTCAAGATCCGTTTTTGTTTTATGGGACGGTGCGAGATAACATTCGACTGCATCATAAAAGTTTGACAGATGAAGATATAGAACAAGCTGCCACATTTGTTCAAGCCCATTCGTTTATTGAAAAATTGCCAAAAGGGTACGATCATCCCGTGACAGAGAGGGGGACGACGTTTTCGAGCGGCCAACGTCAACTAATTGCCTTTGCCCGTACAATTGCGATCAATCCGAAAATATTAGTGCTTGATGAAGCAACGGCAAATATCGATACAGAAACAGAGGAAGCCATTCAACAAGCGCTCGAAAAGATGAGAAAAGGGCGAACGACGATTGCGATTGCCCATCGTTTATCAACGATTCAAGATGCTGATCAAATTCTCGTTTTGCATCAAGGTGAAATTGTTGAGCGCGGAACGCATCAACAGCTGCTTGCAAAACGAGGGTTATATTATCGGATGTACGTCTTGCAAAATGGGTTAACGGAAGATGTATGTATATAAATGTTTTTAAAGCTTGTTTCAGTTTTGTAAAGCACATTTGTCGAAGCCGCCACGCTTTATGTGGCGGTTTCGCAATATACGATTTCCCCTAGTTTTGGTACATATAGCTGCTCGTTTGGAAAGTTGCGCCGTTTCCATTCGGCATATAGGCGGTCTAGTGCTTCTTTTGGTGTATCGTCAGCGAGTGGAAATGTACCGTAATGCATCGGAATAAATGTGTTGGCACGGCAATCGACAAATGCTTGTACAGCTTCTTCTGGTGTCACATGTTGTGGCCCCATAAACCATTCTGGTTCATATGCTCCAATAGGCAGCAACGCATAATCGATATGGAAACGCTCTCCGATCGCGCGAAACCCGCGAAAATATCCACTATCTCCAGCGAAATAAAACGTTGGTTTTTCTTTTGCTTCAATGACCCATCCCCCCCAATGAGATGTATTCGTATCAAATAGTGTCCGTTTTGACCAGTGTTGTGCTGGAACAAACGTAAACGAAACATCCTGTTCGACAACTGTGTCCCACCAACAGCATTCCACGACACGCTCAAACCCTCTTTTGAGAAAGGATGAACGTAACCCACTAGGAACGAGGATGAGAGGATTTCCTTTCATCTGTTTTATGCTTGAGAAATGTAAATGATCATAGTGGCTATGAGAAATTAATATGACATCAACAGGAGGTACATCATGAATCGGAATGGCCGGATCAGTTAGTCTGCGAATCGTTCCTAATCGTTTTGCCCAAACCGGATCTGTAACGATGGTTAAGCCGTTTATTTGAATAATAAATGTCGCATGCCCTACCCATGTGAGCAACGTTTGCTTTTTATTTGTATGCAGCAAAGAAGAGTCCATATATTCACGGGGCAAAGTATATGACCAATCTTTCTTTTTTTGTCTTCTTTCGGCATACCAACGCCGCAAATCAGCAAATGTTTTTGTTGTGTATACCCCATCTAAATTTTCATATCGTTTTCCCATTTTCTTCTCCTCCAATATGGGTGTTTCATTTGAGTATTCAGTATATATAAGTATACACCATGATTTCTTTAATTTTTTTGTTCGTATGAAAATGTTTCTCTTGACAATGGGAAAATGAAGCAAGTCATTCGCAATCTCGTCGGAGTGAATATGCAAGTTTGTTTAAAATATATCAGAACCAAAGCAAAACGTGATTAAATACGTGTTGAACGAGGGGGGGAGAAACTGGGCATAACATATGCTCAGTTCTATTTTTTATTGTTCACATATTAACTATAATGAATATATGAAGCGAAAGAAGATGATATGGCCGCGTCATGATGGATCGGATATGAATACATTATAGTAAAAAAATGATTGGGGAGAAGAAAGGTGGAAGATGTTGTACTTCAACACGCGGAACAGTTGAAGCATTGGGAAGAAAAACAAGAAGAGATTTTGCAAGAATTAATGGAAAACCAACAAAAAATTCATGAGCAAAACGACTTATATTATAACGAAAAAGAAGAGGGGCGCATTATTGAACGATATTATGAGCATATTCATGATCAAAAGGACGGAACGTTTTTATTTCGAGCATATCACGATTTAATCAAGCGGACACATATACGCCGCATCCCTTATTTTCTAAGCAAAGATTACTATTTGTACACATGGGTTGATTTGCAGCCGGATGGAACAGTAAAAAGTATTTATTCAGGAAAAAAGAAAGATCCGCGCACGGTTATTTTACAAGACTATGAGACGATTCGAAAGCGATATGAACAATTCATTCAACTTGTGAAAAAAGCTAAAAAAGGTGAACTCGATTTTGAACAAAAGATAAAAATGGTCGATCGACAATTCAAATTTAATGCAGAACATGTCGTTCCACAATCTTGGTTTGGGGCGAAAGAGCCGATGAAAGGGGATTTGCATCACTTATTCGTTTGTGAACCCCGTTGTAATTCGATCCGTTCGAATTTTCCTTATGCGGATTTTCCATTTTATGAACCAGAGTCCCCTTATGAAATGATTCAAAATGACTGTGGAGTAGCATACGGAGAATATTTTGAGCCTGAACACGGAAAAGGGGCGGTGGCGCGAGCGATGTTGTATTTCCTCGTTCGTTATCCGCGAGCGATCAAACAGCCGTTTATTGATCAAATAAACATTTCCTTGCTTATTCAATGGCATAAACAGTTTCCTGTTACAATGTATGAAAAACATCGTAACGCGGCTATTTTTCGTATTCAAGGAAACCGCAATCCGTTCATAGATAAACCGCATCTTGTTGAACAGCTTTATTTTTTGATTGGACGTAAAAGTGGTTAGGCGTTCGCACACATCCCACTCTTTTTCATATGCTGTATTACAGTTTATGAAAAGGGGAAGAGAACGATGGGTGTGGAGTTCACAGCGTTGCATTGGATTTACGTCTCGTTTATTTGTATCATTATCGCGTTAATGATTTGGCGTAAAGATACATCGTTAGCTTGTATGATTGGCATCTTTTTGTTAGCGATTACAGCGACAGGCTCTTTGCCGCTTTCTATCAGTACGATTTTTAAAAGTTTTATTTACGCCATCACAGAACTTCTTCCGACCATTCTTGTCATATCTATTATCGTATCAATGAGTAAGCTTCTGACGATCACAGGCATGAATGAAGTGATGATTGCGCCGTTTGCGAAATTGATTCGGACCCCAACGTTAGCTTATTGGACGATCGGGATATTAATGATGGTTATCTCGTGGTTTTTCTGGCCATCACCTGCTGTGGCATTACTTGGAGCGGTGTTGTTACCGGTCGCTGTTCGTGTAGGATTACCTGCGTTAGGGGTGGCGATGGCGATGAACTTATTCGGACATGGCATTGCGCTATCAGGTGATTTTATTATTCAAGGGGCACCGAAATTAACAGCAGATGCTGCAGGTATTCCTGTTTCCGAAGTCATTTCCGCAAGCATTCCGCTCGTCTTTGTGATGGGAATAGTCACAGTGACAACCGCGTTTTTCTTGTTGCGTCGCGATATGAAAAGAGGGAACATTCAACAAGGCGAAGCGGTTGCCATCGCTGAAAGTGAAGTACAGTCTCACTTATTAACAAAACGAATGAAAGTGACATTTGCGTTTCTTATTCCGATTTTATTTGGCCTAGACGTTGTAGCGATGTATTATTTTCAATTGCAAGGCGGAGATGCAACTGCGTTAATTGGTGGAACAGCCATTTTCATTTTATCTCTCTTATCAGTCGTGGCATATAAAAAGAAAAGTTTAGAACAAATTACAGGCTTATTCATTCAAGGATTTCAATTTGGGTTTAAAGTGTTCGGTCCCGTCATCCCGATCGCAGCATTCTTTTATTTAGGAGATTCCGGATTTCAAACGATAATTGGTGATTTTTTACCAAAACGGTCGCATGGCATTGTGAATGATTTAGGTGTGGCTTTATCGAGTGTCGTTCCATTAAGTAAAGAAGTTGGAGCTGTGACATTAGCTGGAGTAGGTGCCATCACAGGCTTGGATGGCTCGGGATTTTCAGGTATTTCCCTTGTTGGCTCCATTGCAAAATTGTTTGCGGCAGCAATTGGAACGGGAATTGCCACATTGACAGCACTTGGTCAAATCGTAGCAATTTGGGTTGGGGGAGGAACATTAGTGCCTTGGGCGCTCATTCCGGCAGCTGCCATTTGTGGTGTCAGCCCATTTGAATTAGCAAGACGAAATGTTGTGCCAGTTATTATCGGGTTAACTGTAACGACAATTGTTGCGATGTTTCTTATTTAGTTATAAAGAGTGTCTCCAACGAGGCACTCTTTTTTCTGTTATAAAAAGTAACATGAAAACAAAAAATTTTCAAAAAAATGTTGCATTTCCATCTCTTTATGTAATATATTATAACCATAAATGTAATGAAAAATGACATAAAAGAGAGATGAGAATGAATGAGGGACAGTTGAGTCTGGCGCTTGATTCACTTTGGGTCATGTTAGGTGCTATTTTAGTCATTGGAATGCAAGTCGGATTTGCTTTGTTAGAAGCTGGTTCGACACGAATGAAAAATGCTGGCCATGTCGCCGGAAAACAAATATTAAGCTTTGCGATTGCCTCACTTGCATTTTGGGCGGCAGGTTTCGCCATTACATTTGGAAAAGGAAATGGATTCATTGGCACAGAAGGATGGTTTTTAAAGGAAGGAACAGAAACGTTCTCCTCGCTTTCATGGGCGAATGTACCGCTCGAGTTAAAATTTTTATTCCAGCTTGCTTTTGTTGGGGTATCTTTAGCAATTGCGTGGGGAGGATTCGCTGAACGAGCGAAATTATCCGTTTACTTTATTTTTGGAACGATTTTTACCGTCGCTATTTATCCTGTGATCGGCCATTGGGTATGGGGAGGTGGCTGGCTTGGAGAAATGGGAATGCAAGATTTTGCGGGTTCAACAGTTGTCCATTTACAAGGAGCCATTGCCGCATTAGTCGCAACGTTGCTACTAGGGCCGCGAATTGGAAAATTCAACAAAGATGGGACATCTAACTACATTCCAGGCCATAACCAAGTATATACCGTTATCGGCGGCTTCGTCTTATGGGTTGGTTGGTTTGGATTTAATGCAGGAAGTACAATGGGAACGGCAGACGGATTTTTTGGTTATGTCGCGTTAACAACAAATATTGCGGCCGCCGCCGGAGCGATCGCTTCGATTTTAACAGCAAAATGGCTTGTTGGGAAAGCGGATATTCCTGCGATGGTCAACGGCGTATTAGCCGCGCTCGTTGCGATTACAGCAGCATGCGCGTTCGTCGAGCCGTGGGCAGCGGCAGTCATTGGTGCTGTTGCTGGATCATTTACATTTTGGACGTCTGTATATTTTGAACGAAAAGGCATTGATGATCCGATTTACGCATTTTCTGTTCATGGCATAGCCGGCATTGTTGGGACGATTTCAACTGGCTTTTTCGCTTCGCCACGCCTTGTAGAAAAAACAGGGATTGGAAAACCGGGGTTATTTTATGGCGGAGGAGTGGATCAGCTTCTTGTTCAAACGATTGGTGTTTTAGGTGCAGCGGTGTATGTGGCGATGGTTTCGTTTATGATCTTATATGTTTTGAAAAAGACGATCGGCTTACGTGTGACACTTGATCAAGAAATTTCTGGCCTTGATATTAGTGAGCATGGTTCATATGGGTATCCAGAGCATTTAGACCCAAGTTATCAACAACCACCAACCGCTGTTTCATCTCGTTCGTTATGAAAATGGTGATCGTATGAATGCTCTGGACACAATTGTCGCTCGGACGGAACAATGTAGCGATACGACACAACTAAAGCAACTTCATGGTGAAGTTGCTTTTCTCCTCTCTTCTCTTTCATTTTCTTTTTATAGCATATTTGATGTATACGATGCGCTTTGTATGTGCCACGATGCGCTCATGAAACAAGCGTTGCTGTTAGCTGAACGAGAAGTTGATCGGCAAGGAATCGGCAAAAAACCTTCTTCTTTTTGTTGGTTTGTGATGGGGAGCAGTGGGCGAAAGGAACCGACCGTTTGGACTGATCAAGATAACGGAGTGATTTTTTCATGTTTGCATAGCGAAAAAGACGATTGTTATATATATATGCGTGAGTATGCACGTATCGGCGTTCTTTTTTTGAACGAAATTGGTTATCCGTATTGTCCTGGTTATGTGATGGCAACAAACGAAAGATGGTTGAAAGAAGTTGGAGAATGGCATGAACAAATTGAAAAATATGTAACAAATGAACATATAGATGATATTCGCTATTTATCTATGTTAGCTGATATGCGTCCAATTTATGGAGAATATGCACTTGCTACTCAGCTGAAAACGACATTATATAAAAAGATTGCGGCGACTGTTTCTTTGCGCAGTCGCATGATTGATAGCGTTCGTATTCCTTTTGTTCCGATTGGACCTTTTGGACGGGTGTACGTCGAACGTTGGGGAGAGAAAAGCGGCATGATTGATATAAAACAAGGAGGATATGTTCAGCTCAATCATGTGTTGAAATGGGTTGCTGTTCAAAAACAATTTGTTCATGCTTATTCAACATTTGAGCGGTTAACGCGTTGGTATGATGAACATGGCTGCTCACAACAGCAGTTTGAACGTATTGAAAAAGCGCTTCAGACGTTTTTGTATTTTCGCTTACGATGTTCGTTAGAAGGAAGTCATTTAGCGATACGACATTTATCTAAGGAAGAGAAAAGACGATTAAAAAAAGCAATGACAGTAGCGAAAAAAATGCAACGTCATGCAAGGAAGTGGGTGTAATTGATGGAGCGACCGTTTCAATGGATTAACCGAGTATTATCGCTTGGGCTTCGTTATGATCAAGCCACAGCGGTCGGTCCAGCTTTTCAACAAGAGGCCTGGATTCGAAAAATGATGAAAGAAGCAAAGAAACATACGTATTCGCTCGAAACGCCGCTTTCTGACGTGACGTTTATTTTATTAGATACAGAGACGACAGGTTTTTCGCCTCAAGGAGGAGATGAAATTTTTTCACTTGCGGCTTTAAAAACAAAAAAAGGTGAAGCGTTTGACTTGTATTGTTCTCACTTTCGCCCAAAGCGTCCGATTCCAGAGCACGTCGTCGCACTTACAGGCATAACAAATGACGATGTGGTATGCGCGCCTTCGCTTGAAGAGGAGATTCATCATATCCTTTCTTTTTTGAATGGCAGTATTTTAATCGGTTATCATATTCAGCACGACGTTGCATTTTTAAATGAATTTTTATCGCGTAACTATCGTATAGTTTTGCAGCAAACCGCGATCGAAATGAGGAGAATAATGGAATGTATATATCATCATTCATTTCCAACGCTCGATGATGCATTATTATTTTACCATTTATCCACTGTTGATCGTCATACGGCGAAAGGAGATGTCATGAGTTTATTTGAGATTTGGAAGCGAGTTTTTGCGGACTTGCAACGGTTGAAAATCGACACGCTACATGATTTATATGCGTTACTTAGTCAACGTTCATAAGTGTGAGTAAAATATTTGTGGGTGACATTCAGGAATGATTCCCCGACGAGGGTTGCGAACTTTTGTTCGCGACGCTCGTCGGGGCCACCAAGCGAAGCGCGGTAGAAAAAAGCAAATGTCATGCAAAAAGGACTCTCTCCCTGCTATGATGGTGATGACCAACATCAATAAAACAGGAGGGAGAGAGTCCATGAAACATTTTACCACAGAATGGCCTTTATTAAAAGAGCTGGAGGAACAATTAGTCAGAACTCTTCAAAAGGTGTTCGCTGTCTTGTTGGCGGCCCTTTTGGA
>NZ_JXTH01000005.1 GCF_000836725.1 Anoxybacillus thermarum
GCCGCGGGCCCATCCTGTAGCGACAGCTTGCGCCGCCTTTCAACGAAAGATCATGCGATCTTTCGTGTTATCCGGTATTAGCACCGATTTCTCGGTGTTATCCCCGTCTACAGGGCAGGTTGCCCACGTGTTACTCACCCGTCCGCCGCTAACGATTCAAAAGCAAGCTTTTGAATCGTCCGCTCGACTTGCATGTATTAGGCACGCCGCCAGCGTTCGTCCTGAGCCAGGATCAAACTCTCCATAGAAAAGTTATCCTTAGCTTTTACGCTGCTGTTTTGTTCAGTTTTCAAAGAACATCAAGCACAAGATATATCATACAAGATGCTTTTTTTATTGTCAACACTTTTTATGCTATTTTTCATTAAAAAATTAAATGACAACGGCAATAACCATTGTCATTTTATAATATCTTCAATGAACAAATCCTTTTTATCTTTGAGTGAAATAATTTTGTTTGTTTCAATTATCTTAACCATCGGATGATTTGGTGAATCTTGTTCAAAAAAGATGATTTCCCCGATTTGTTCATTTGATAATTTCACTCTTGCCCCGATTGAAAGAGTCATTAAAAGAGAAGCCAACGCTCGAACAACAGAAAGATCAAATTTTCCAAAGCAATCTTTATGAATTTGTTCAAATACTTTAAAAGGAGATTGTTTATTACGATAAGGCCGCTCAGAAATCATCGCATGGTAAACATCAGCCACAGCAACAATTTTGCTATACGGGTGAATTTTTTCTTCTTGAACACTAAGTAAATACCCGCTGCCGTCGTTGCGCTCATGATGTTGCAAAATAGCGAGCTTCACTCCTTCTTGTAGCGCGGTAATTTTTTGAACCATTTTATATCCATAAACGGTATGTTGGCGCATATCTTTATATTCCATTGGTGTAAGGGCTGTGCTTTTGTAAAGTATTTTCGGATCGACTTTAGCCATACCGCAATCGCTCAATAATCCAGCAATTGCGACTTGATAATAGTCTCCTTTTGCATATTGCAATTTTTTCGCCAATACACCCGAGAGAAGGCCGACTGTCACTGCATGATGGAATAAATACTCTGATTTTGTAGAGTAGTGGTGAAAAAAGAGCAATTCTTTTTCCGATTCCAATACTTTTTCGAATAAAGGCATAAACATGTGACGAACTTTGCCAATGTCGATCGGCAACCCAGACTGCCAACCTTGAAACATTTGTTTATACTGCTGAACAGCTTCTAAATATAATGTCAATATATCTTTGTTATCAGTTACTTTTGTTTTTGGCACATCTTCTTGAATAATTTCACTTGGTCGAAATGTACTCCCATCGACAAGAACTGACTGTACACGCACTTGAGTAACGAGAAACTTTTGTAATACAGTTAAAAGTTTCGGAGTTAACACAGTGTTTTTCGGAACAATGACACGATTCGATTTCCCGATAACATCTTCCGCCAAGATGCATCCTTCTTGCAATTGAGCTGTTTTTACTAACAACACGTCTTTCTCCCCGCCTTTGTAAGAACGTAGAGGGGGAATTTCCCCTCTATTCTTCTTGCAATTGTTCTTGTTCTTTTTCTTCTTCTTTCGGCACTTTGGCTACTGTCGCAACATACTCTTGCTCGTTTTCTCCATCAAGACGCATTAACCTGACTCCTTGAGTGTTTCGTCCCATGACAGAAATATCACTTACCGCCATACGAATCATCACACCACTTGCAGTCATTAACATTAAATCTTCTTCACCTGTAACTGTTTTTACCGACACAACTTCACCATTTTTTTCAGTAATGTTACACGTTTTAATCCCTTTTCCTCCACGGCTTTGGATACGATATTCTGGAGCTGGTGTCCGTTTCCCGTATCCATTTTTCGTCACAATTAAAATTTCCTCATTCCCATTCAAACTCTCCATACCAACTACTTCATCACCCGGACATAACGTAATTGCTTTCACACCTGCAGCTGTTCGTCCCATCGAACGAACATCTGTCTCAGGGAAACGAATTAACATCCCATTTTTCGTCCCTACAATGATATGTTTATGACCATCTGTCAGCTTTACGGATATTAATTCATCCCCTTCATGCAAATGAATAGCAATTAAACCGTGGTTGCGAATGTTAGCAAATGACGATAGCGGTGATCGTTTTGCAATTCCTTGCTTTGTTGTGAAAAATAAAAATGCATCTTCACGAAATTGATCAATGGCAATAACTGTATTAATCACTTCATCTTTTTCAATGTTTAATAAGTTAACAATCGGAATTCCTTTCGCTGTTCGGCTAAACTCCGGAATTTCATATCCTTTTGCTTTATACACTTTCCCTTTGTTCGTAAAAAATAGAACAATATCATGTGTAGATGTAATGACTAAATGTTCAACAAAATCGTCTTCATTCGTATTCATTCCTTGAATGCCGCGTCCACCTCGGCGTTGGCTTCGGTATGTTGAAACAGGGAGACGTTTAATATACCCTCTATGCGTTAATGTAACAACAATATTTTCGCGAGTAATTAAATCTTCATCATCAATTGTTTCTAAACCGCCATTTACAATTTCTGTACGGCGATCATCGTTGAACTTCTCTTTAATTTCAAGTAATTCGTCACGAATAATTTGTAAAACTTTTTGTTCATCAGCTAAAATGGCTTTTAAATGCGCAATGAGCTTCACTAGCTCCGCATATTCTTGTTCGATTTTTTCACGTTCTAATCCTGTTAAACGTTGCAGACGCATATCTAAAATGGCTTGCGCTTGTTTTTCACTTAACTGGAACTTTGTCATTAATCCTTCTTTAGCTACGTCTACAGTCGCAGATTGACGAATAAGCTCAATCACCTCGTCTAAATGATCAAGGGCAATACGTAATCCTTCTAAAATATGAGCGCGAGCTTCCGCTTTGTTCAATTCAAACTGCGTCCGACGACGAATAACAATCTTTTGATGATCTAAATAATGCTGTAAACATTGTTTTAAGTTCAACACTTTTGGTTGACCGTCAACAAGGGCAAGCATATTAATACCAAAGCTTGTTTGTAATGCTGTTTGTTTGTATAAATTGTTGAGCACCACATGGGCACTTACATCTCTTCTTACTTCAATAACGATGCGCATGCCGCTCCGGTCAGATTCATCGCGCAAATCCGTAATGCCCTCTATTTTCTTTTCACGTACAAGTTCAGCAATTTTTTCAATCAACTTTGCTTTATTTACTTGATAAGGCAATTCTCGGACGATAATTGTTTCTTTTCCGTTTTCTTTTTGTTCAATCTCTGCTTTGGCGCGCAATGTAATCGAACCTCGTCCTGTTTCATACGCTTTTCGTATACCGCCTCTTCCGATAATTTGCGCGCCTGTCGGAAAGTCTGGACCAGGCAAATACTCCATTAGTTCAGCAATGGTCATATCTGGATCTTTCATTAGTTCTAATAAAGCGTCAATGACTTCCCCAAGTTGATGCGGCGGAATGTTTGTCGCCATCCCGACCGCAATACCTGAAGACCCATTTACGAGTAAATTTGGAAAACGAGCCGGCAACACAATGGGCTCACGTTCTGAACCGTCGTAGTTATCTTGGTAATCAATCGTATCTTTATTAATATCCCGCAACAGCTCCATCGAAATTTTCGACATTCTCGCTTCTGTATAACGCATAGCTGCTGCGGCATCTCCATCAATTGATCCAAAGTTTCCGTGACCATCAACGAGCATATATCGATAGTTAAAATCTTGCGCCATCCGCACCATCGTATCGTACACCGCTGCATCGCCATGTGGATGGTACTTCCCGATCACTTCACCGACAATACGTGCGGACTTTTTGTAAGGCTTGTCCGCTGTCATACCTAAATCGTGCATCGCATATAAAATTCGGCGATGTACCGGTTTTAGTCCGTCACGCACATCAGGAAGTGCACGCGATACGATGACGCTCATAGCATAGTCGAGAAACGATGCACGCATTTCTTGACTAATACTTATTTCTTTTACACGTTCAGACATATAGACGAACCTCCCTTACTTAACAAAATAATAAAACAAGGGGAGGGTGAACAAACACTCTCCGACATACTTAAATATCAAGATTTTTTACATACTTCGCGTTTTCTTCGATAAACTGTCTACGTGGTTCTACTTTATCTCCCATTAAAATCTCAAATGTTTCGTCTGCTTCCATCGCATCTTGCAAACTCACTTTTAGCAACGTTCTCGTTTCTGGATTCATCGTCGTTTCCCAAAGTTGTTCTGGGTTCATTTCTCCAAGACCTTTGTAACGTTGAATAATCGGTTTTGGTTGTTCTGGTAAACGTCCTAATATTTCCTCAAGTTGTCGATCACTATATGCATACTCAATTCGTTTCCCTTGCTGAATTTTATATAAAGGTGGTTGAGCGATATAAACATAACCTTGTTCAATGACCTCGCGCATATAGCGGTAGAAAAATGTCAGCAAAAGTGTACGAATATGCGCTCCATCGACATCAGCGTCTGTCATAATAATAATTTTATGGTAACGAGCTTTTGTAATATCAAATTCTTCTCCAATTCCTGTACCGAGAGCTGTAATAATGGCACGCACTTCATTGTTTGATAAAATTTTATCTAATCTTGATTTTTCAACGTTAATAATTTTTCCACGTAACGGTAAAATCGCTTGAAAATGACGATCACGTCCTTGTTTTGCAGAACCACCCGCTGAGTCTCCCTCAACGACATACAGTTCACATAACGATGGATCCTTCGAAGAACAATCCGCTAATTTCCCAGGCAAACTTGATACTTCAAGAGCATTTTTCCTTCTTGTCAATTCCCGCGCCCGTTTAGCTGCTAGACGTGCCCGTGAAGCTAAAATTCCTTTTTCAACAATTTTTTTGGCGACTGATGGATTTTCAAGTAAAAACTTTTCAAATTGTTCCGCAAAAATAGACTCTGTCGCGGTGCGAGCATCGCTATTTCCGAGTTTTGTTTTCGTTTGTCCTTCAAACTGTGGAGACGGATGTTTTACGGAAATGATTGCTGTTAATCCTTCCCGCACATCTTCCCCTGTTAAATTAGCATCTTGTTCTTTAAACATATTGTTTTTTCGACCATAATCATTAATGATTCGCGTTAACGCCGTTTTAAAACCTAATTCATGCGTACCGCCCTCATGCGTATGAATGTTATTAGCAAATGAGTATATATTACTCGTATAGCCATCGTTATATTGCAAGGCGATTTCGACTTGGATCCCGTCTTTTTCTCCCTCAACGTAAATCGGTTCCTCGTGAAGTGTTTCTTTCGTCCGATTTAAATGTTTGACGTATGAAGAAATTCCACCTTCGTAATAATATTCGTTACGCCGCTTTTCGCCACGTCGATCTTCTAGCGTAATGCGAATCCCTTTATTTAAAAAAGCAAGCTCTCGTAAGCGATGTGCGAGCGTATCATAATCATACTCAGTCGTTTCTACAAAAATTTCTGGATCTGGTTTAAAATGAATGGTTGTCCCTGTCCGATCTGTCTCTCCTACAACTTGCAAATCAGAACAAGGCACGCCGCGCGTATATTTTTGATAGTGAATTTTCCCATCACGATGCACATATACTTCTAATTCTTCTGACAACGCATTTACAACAGATGCCCCAACTCCGTGTAAACCGCCAGACACTTTATATCCACCGCCGCCGAATTTTCCACCGGCGTGTAACACGGTCATAATTACTTCAACAGCTGGTCTCCCCATTTTTTCATGGATGCCAACAGGAATCCCACGGCCGTTATCGATTACTGTAATGCTGTTATCTTCTTCAACAATGACGTTAATTTCCGTACAAAATCCAGCTAACGCTTCATCAATGCTGTTATCAACGATTTCCCAAACGAGATGGTGTAATCCTTTTGGACCGGTTGATCCGATATACATCCCTGGTCTTTTTCGTACCGCTTCTAATCCTTCGAGAACTTGAATTTGGCTTTCATCATAAACGACTTGTTCTCTTTGTTCCATCGTCATTATTGATCACCTACGCTTTCCTTTTCGAACAATACGTTCGAGGTTTATAGAAAAACTATCGTTTCATCATTTGTCCAGAGACAACTTCATACACATCTGCCTCGCGAATGACGCGATGCTCGATCCCGTCTATGCTCGTTGTCGTTACAAATGTTTGTACTTTTCCTTGGATAGCATTTAACAAATGCGTTTGGCGAAAATCATCAAGCTCTGATAGTACATCATCAAGTAAAAGAATCGGGTACTCCCCAATTTCTGAAAAAATTAAATCGATTTCAGCTAGTTTCAATGAAAGGGCTGTCGTTCGTTGTTGACCTTGTGAACCGAACGTTTGCACATCTTTCCCGTTAATCGTAAACGATAAATCATCTCGATGTGGCCCAATAAGTGTTGTACCTCGTTCTATTTCTTTTGTTTTTATTTTTGCGAACTTTTCGTTATACACTTCTACTATTCTCGACCATTGTTGTTCGTCTAATACATCAACTGAAGGACAATAATGAATCCGTAATTGTTCATTGCCCCGGCTAATTTCAGCATGGATTGGTTTTGCCCACGTTTGTAACAATTCAATAAATTCATATCTTTTTAGAGTGATTTTTGCAGCGAGCTCTACAAGCTGTTCCGTAAGCACATCAAGAAACGTTTCGTCCGTCTGTTTTTTCGACTGAAGCAGTTTCAAATATTGATTTCTTTGTTGCAACACTTTTTGATATTGTCCGAGCTCGTGCATATAAACAGGTGATACTTGACCAATTTCCATATCGATAAAGCGTCTTCGAATTTGTGGGCTCCCTTTGACAAGGTTTAAATCTTCAGGGGCAAACATGACAACGTTCATATGGCCAACGTAGCTGCTTAATTTTGCCTGTTCAATATAGTTTAATTTTGCTTTTTTTCCTCTCTTCGACACGATCAACTGTAAAAAAATTTGACCGTTTTTCTTTTCTACTTTCCCCTCTATTTTAGCATAATCTTCTTCCCAACGAATTAAATCTTTATCGTTTGTTGTTCGGTGTGATTTCGCCATCGACAAAACGTAAATGGATTCCATAATATTCGTCTTACCTTGAGCGTTTTCTCCTAAAATGACGTTTACATTATTTCGAAATCGCCAACAACCTTGCTCATAGTTCCGATAATTTTTTAAAGTTAATTGCTCTAAAAACAAAGGTGCCCCCCGCCTTTACGAACGAATCGTAAATATACCAATTGTTTCAATATGAACAACATCTCCTACTTTCAACTTCCGACCGCGGCGTTGTTCCCTTTCACCATTAACGAGCACATCGTTTGTTTGTAAAAACCATTTCGCCATTCCACCTGTTGAAATGATGTTTGCTAGTTTTAAAAATTGTCCAAGCGTAATTGTTTCCGTTGAAATTTTTATTTCTTTCATGCATCATCCGCTCACTTTCTGTAAAAGTGTCCATTTTTTCATTGTACTAAAAAAGAAGGGGGAAGAAAAGGAAAGCTGCTAGCAGATCTAGCAGCTTTTTTAGTATGTGCGTACAGGCAAAATTAACTGGAGCATAGAGTCGTCATGAAGTGGTCGAATGACAAACGGCCTCATGGCACCAGTAAAACTAATTTTAATTTCCGCCCCTTCTAACGCTTTTAATGCATCCATCATATATTTTGCGCTGAAAGAAATTTTTAATTCTTCACCTTCTACCTGCTCACATTGTACTTCTTCGACCACCTTTCCGATTTCAGGTGAGTTCGACGAAATTTCAACGACTTCGTCAGACAATGTCGATAAACGAACAACGTTATTTCTTCCTTCACGTGCGAGCAATGACGCTCGATCGATTGCTTGTAAAAACTCTTTTGTTTTGACAATCATATCTGTTTGGCTTTCTGTTGGAATTAGCCGAGATGTATCTGGATAGTTTCCGTCTAACAACCTTGAGAAAAACAATAAATGTTTTGTTTTGAATAACACTTGGTTTTCCGTTACGACGATATGAACAGGCTCATTTGATTCTTCAAGAATTTTATTTAACTCATTTAAGCTTTTGCCTGGAATGACAATGTTGTAATACGCTTCTGATTCCGTTTCTACTTTTGCTTTCCGCATTGCAAGTCGATGACTATCTGTTGCAGTACACACCAGTTCATTATTTTCAATCCGCCAGTTTACACCTGTTAAGATCGGGCGTGTTTCTGAGGTAGACACCGCAAATACCGTTTGTCGAATGACATGTTTTAGTAAATCAGCTGGTACTTTAAACATGTTTTCCTCTTGAATTTGTGGTAGCCGTGGATATTCTTCTGGATCTAATCCATTCAAATGAAATTCGGTTTTTCCGGAGCGGATCGTCGTGACAAATTTGTCTTTTACTTCGATTTCTATCGTTTCTTTCGGTAACTTACGAACAATTTCACTAAAAAATCGTGCTTGTAAGACAACGCTACCTTGGGTAATGACGTCTACAATGACTCGATCTTCTTCCTCAGCAGGAATGAATGATTCGATCGAAATATCCGAATCACTTCCTGTTAAAGTAACGCCTTGTTTCGAGGCAACAATTTTAATTCCAGTTAAAATCGGAATCGTTGTTCGGGATGATACAGCTTTCATCACATCTTGTACACTTCTCACTAAGTGATCGCGATCAATAATAACTTTCACAAAGAAAACCTCCCTAATTTATTTATTATATTTTTTTAAAAAACTATTAATCATAGTACTAGGCGTTGTGATTATGTGGATAAGTGAATAAAACAAAGGAAGCACAGACTATCCACATGTGGACAGACTGTGCACAAACATAAAGCAGTTATTCACATTATTTCAGTTTCTCCATAATTTCTTTCAGCTGTTTTTGTAATTGAACGTCTGTTTGGATGAGTGCTGAAATTTTCTCGTGAGCATGGATGACAGTCGTATGATCACGCCCTCCAAATTCCTCACCAATCTTCGGAAGTGAGCAGTCCGTCAGCTCGCGCGAAAGATACATTGCAATTTGGCGCGGAAATGCAACCGATTTTGTCCGTTTCTTTGCCTTAAAATCTTCGAGTTTCAAGTTAAAATGCTCCCCAACAACGCGTTGAATGTCTTGGATTGTAATGACTCTTGGTTTGGAGCTTGGAATGATATCTTTTAATGCTTCTGCTGCTAAATCTGCGTTAATTTCTTTGTTAATTAAAGAGGAGTAAGCAACGACGCGAATGAGCGCACCTTCCAATTCACGAATGTTTGAATCGATTTGATTGGCGATGTACAACATCACTTCGTTCGGGATGTCGAAGCCTTCTGCCTTTGCTTTTTTACGTAAAATGGCAATTCTCGTTTCTAAATCAGGAGGAGTGATGTCCGTAATTAATCCCCATTCAAAACGAGAACGAAGGCGATCTTCTAACGTCGGAATTTCTTTTGGAGGTCGGTCACTCGATATGACAATTTGCTTACTTTCTTCATGTAATGTATTAAACGTATGGAAAAACTCCTCTTGCGTCTGTTCTTTTCCCGCAAGAAATTGAATATCATCTATTAACAGTACGTCCACGTTACGATATTTGTTGCGAAAATCGTCTGGCCGATTATCGCGAATGGCATTAATAAATTCATTTGTAAACTTTTCCGAAGATAAATAAACTACTTTTGCTGACGGATTATGTTCAAGAACGTAATGGCCGATTGCGTGCATGAGGTGCGTCTTGCCTAGGCCTACACCACCATAAATGAAAAGGGGGTTGTATGCTTTGGCCGGTGCTTCTGCTACCGCTAAAGATGCAGCGTGGGCAAAGCGATTGCCAGATCCAATGACAAAAGTATCGAATGTATACTTTGGATTCAGCATACTTTGTGGAAATTCTGTTTGTTCGTCATCGTGTTTTCGCGGTTTGCTCGATGGTTTTAGATCAAATTCCTCTAGTGTTTGATGATTAGGGATCGTGCATTTAATTTTTAACTCTTCTCCGGTAATGTCATAGAGCGTTTGCTCAATGAGCCGCGTGTAGCGCGATTCAAGCCAATCTTTTGTGAATTCGTTTGGAACGGTAATAATAAGTATGTCGCCTTTTAGCGAATGAGCAGATGTCGATTTTAACCACGTTTCAAAGCTCGGTTTGCTAATTTTTTTCTCAATCTCGGCTAATGCTTTATTCCATAAGTCCGAAATATTTTCCACGCCGCTCTCCCTCCTTCTCCGCGCGGGTGTTCAACATTTGTATAACTTTGTCTATAAAAAAAATTTTTTCGACAGTTTTCACCGATTGTGGACAAATATTTACACAGGATGTGGACGGAACTGTCCACACATTATCCACATTTTGTGGATAATGAAAAAAACTTATAGAATTATCCAGAGTAAAAACAACAATATAATAGCAGATAAATACTTATGTTGCAATGGGTTTAAAAGATTATCCACAAAACAAAAAAGATGTGAAAAAATTTTATCCACAAGGTTATAAGATGTGAAAAACTTGTCGATAAATGTTGTGGATACGAAAAAGATGACAAAAAATTTATCCACAACAATAATCACAACATAGTCAAAAAAAGATACTCCTGGAGTAGTTGACATTTCTCTAAATTTCTCACTATAATTAGAAAGACTGTCTTTTAACAGTTATTCCTCAGGGAGGTGTCATATATGAAAAGAACGTATCAACCAAATAAGCGGAAGCGTAGTAAAGTACACGGTTTCCGTGCGCGCATGAGCACAAAGAACGGAAGAAAAGTTCTTGCTCGCCGTCGTCGTAAAGGAAGAAAAGTATTATCTGCATAGGCCACTGAACGATCAGTGGTCTTTTTTCTAACGGGAGTTACGATCGAGGTGTGATAGGGACACATGAAAAAAAAATATCGCATAAAAAAAAATGATGAATTTCAAGAAGTATTTCAACGAGGAACATCGGTAGCGAATCGGCAGTTTGTCGTATACGTTTTAGATCAACCGGGACAATGTTATTTTCGTATCGGATTATCTGTTAGCAAAAAAATTGGAAAAGCAGTCGTTCGAAATCGCGTGAAACGTTATATTCGCCAAGCGTTTCACGAAGAACGTGATCGGATCGAAGCGGGAAAAGATTATGTCATTATTGCGCGAATGCCAGTAGCTACGATGGGGTATGAAGAGGTAAAAAAAAGTTTATTGCATGTTTTGAGGCGGGCGAACGTTTTTCATTAAATGTTTGGACGAGCGATATGTTAAAATATTTCGTGGAACGTATAAAGTAAGGGGGAAAAACGAGTGAAAAAAAGGCAAGTCGCATGGCTGTTTTTACTTCTTGCTATTGTGTTAGCAGGATGTTCAGAAATTAACCAGCCAATTACTGCAGAAAGTAAAGGATTTTGGAACGAGTACATCGTTTACCCACTATCTTGGTTAATCACATACATGTCTGAGTTGTTTGGCTCCAATTACGGTTTAGGTATTATTGTCGTTACGATTTTAATTCGCTTAGCTATCTTGCCGTTGATGATTCAACAAACGAGAAGTTCCAAAGCAATGCAAGCGTTACAACCAGAACTACAAAAACTTCGTGAAAAATATAGTTCAAAAGATGCGCAAACGCAACAAAAACTGCAACAAGAAACGATGTTGCTTTTCCAAAAGCACGGTGTGAATCCGTTAGCAGGGTGTTTGCCGCTATTCATTCAAATGCCGATTTTAATTGGATTTTACCACGCTATTATGCGTACAGAAGAAATTGCACGCCATAACTTTTTATGGTTTGACTTAGGGGAAAAAGACCCGTTCTTTATCCTGCCGCTTGTCGCAGGGGTAACAACATTTATCCAACAAAAGATGATGATGGCGGGCACGGAACAACAAAATCCGCAAATGGCAATGATGCTTTGGTTAATGCCAATTATGGTCGTTGTATTTGCCATTAACTTTCCAGCTGCCCTCTCACTTTATTGGGTTGTCGGAAACTTGTTTATGATTGCACAAACGTATTTCATTAAAGGACCAGACTTAAAAGCAACGAAACAAGCTGGGGGATCAGGAAAGTGAAACGAGTGACGATGGGTGGCCAAACGGTAGAAGAGGCAGTAGAAAAAGCGTTAGCGCAATTACATGTGCCGAAAGAAGCGGTCGATATTGTCGTTGTTCAACAAGAAAAAAGGCCGTTTCTTGGCTTGTTCGGTGGAAAAGAAGCGGTCGTTGAAGTAACGATTAGCAACCCGTTTTTTTGTGTGGAATCGTTTTTAAAACATGTGATTGAACAAATGAATGTACGTGTCAATCTTTCTTGTCAAGCGGAAGGAGACCGTTTCGTTGTCTCGCTTTCGGGGCAAGATGTAGCACGAGTAATCGGAAGACATGGTCAAACACTTAATGCTTTACAATTATTGGCGCAAGGAGTTTTAAACCGTTACACCGATCGTCCGCTTCATGTTGTGATTGATGCGGAAGGGTATCGAAAACGAAGAGAAGAGACGCTCGTTCGTTTAGCGAAAAATATGGCGAAAAAAGCAATCCAAGCGGGACAAGATATTTCGTTAGAGCCAATGAGTGCATGGGAACGGAAAGTCATTCATACAGCGTTAAGCGATGATGAAAGGATACAAACGTTTTCAGTTGGGGTGGAGCCGTATCGTCATGTCGTTATTTCACTAAAACGATAAACATTCTCTAGGGGAAGTCGTTCCTAGAGAATTTTTTTTGTCAATGGAAACGTTACGTGTATGTTGTTATTCACATGTGGATAAGTTAAAATTTATTTGATTATCATTGCGAGGAAAACATACATGATATAGATTGTGGATATTTTTGTTTATGAAAGAAGGTGAACAAGATGGAATTTGATACAATTGCGGCGATTTCAACTCCGATGGGTGAAGGAGCAATTGCGATCGTCCGTTTAAGTGGGGATGAAGCGATAAAAATTGTTGATCAACTGTTTGTCGGTGTTGGGGGGAAGAAGCTAAAAGACGTCTCAACTCATACGATCCATTACGGGCATATTGTGCATCCAGAGACGAAAGAAACAGTTGAAGAAGTGATGGTAACAGTAATGAGAGCTCCAAAAACGTTTACACGTGAAGATGTTGTTGAAATTAATTGTCATGGGGGACTTGTTTCTGTTAACCGCGTGCTTCAACTCGTGTTAGCGCATGGGGCTCGTCTAGCACAACCCGGAGAATTTACAAAAAGAGCTTTTTTAAACGGGCGTATCGATTTATCACAAGCAGAAGCGGTAATGGATTTAATTCGTGCAAAAACCGATCGAGCGATGGCTGTCGCATTGAACCAGATGGAAGGACGTTTATCGAAACTTATTCGTCGATTACGTCAAACGATTTTAGAGACGTTAGCGCATGTCGAAGTAAATATTGATTACCCCGAATACGACGATGTCGAGGAAATGACGCATCGGTTGTTGCTTGAAAAGGCAACAGAAGTGAAAAATGAAATTGAGCGACTGTTACAAACGGCACAGCAAGGAAAAGTGTTGCGGGACGGATTAGCGACAGTCATTGTCGGACGACCGAACGTTGGCAAATCATCGCTATTAAACAGCTTAGCCCACGAAAACCGAGCGATTGTCACCGATATTCCAGGGACAACAAGAGATGTCATTGAGGAGTACGTCAACGTTCGAGGTGTGCCGCTCCGTCTATTAGATACGGCAGGTATTCGTGAAACAGAAGATATTGTTGAGCGAATTGGCGTTGAGCGGTCACGGAAAGTGTTGAAAGAGGCAGACTTAATTTTACTTGTCCTCAACTACAACGAACCGTTAACGGAAGAAGATGAACGATTGTTCGAAGCGGTCAAAGGAATGGACGCGATTGTCATTGTCAATAAAACGGATTTGCCGAAACGAATCGATATGGAGCGAGTGAAACAATTGGCGAAAGGCGCACCGATCATTACTACATCGTTGTTGGAAGAAAGAGGAATAGACCAACTAGAAGAGGCGATTGCCTCATTATTTTTCAGCGGAGATGTCGAGGCGCGCGATTTAACGTATGTATCAAACTCGCGCCATATTGCGTTATTGACGCAAGCGAAAAAAGCGATTGAAGAAGCGATTGACGGCATTGAAGCAAGTATGCCAATTGATATCGTGCAAATTGATTTAACGAGAGCGTGGGAATTGTTAGGTGAAATCATTGGAGATACAGTGCATGAAAGCCTAATTGATCAATTGTTTGCACAATTTTGTCTAGGAAAATAAGGAGGGTGTATTTATGCATTACGAGGCAGGATCTTATGATGTCATCGTCGTAGGTGCCGGTCATGCGGGATGTGAAGCAGCGCTTGCTGCTGCGCGCATGGGAGCGAGTACATTAGTGATCACACTGAATCTTGATATGATTGCTTTTATGCCATGTAACCCATCTATCGGCGGCCCTGCAAAAGGCATCGTCGTTCGCGAAATTGATGCACTAGGCGGGGAAATGGGGAAAAATATTGACAAAACGCATATTCAAATGCGTATGTTGAATACAGGAAAAGGACCTGCTGTACGAGCGTTACGTGCACAAGCAGATAAATTTTTATATCAACAAGAAATGAAAAAAACGCTCGAAAATCAAGAGAATTTAACATTATTGCAAGGAAAAGTAGAAAAATTAATCGTAGAAGATAGTGTATGTAAAGGAGTAATAACGCATACAGGTGCCCGTTATTATGCCAAGGCTGTCGTCATTACGACAGGAACGTTTTTACGCGGTGAAATTATTATCGGAGACATTAAATATTCAAGTGGCCCAAACAACCAACAGCCATCGATTAAGCTTTCAGAACATTTAGAGGAACTCGGTTTTGAACTTGTTCGTTTTAAAACAGGTACGCCACCGCGGGTTAATAGCCATACGATTGATTACAGCAAAACAGAAATTCAGCCAGGCGATGAAGTGCCGCGCGCATTTTCATATGAAACGAAACAATATATTACCGATCAACTCCCTTGTTGGCTCACTTATACGACAGAGGAGACGCACCGAATTATCGATGAAAATTTACATTTGTCGCCGATGTATTCAGGGATGATTAAAGGGACAGGTCCGCGTTACTGCCCATCGATTGAAGATAAAATCGTTCGTTTCCATGACAAGCCGCGTCACCAAATTTTCCTTGAACCAGAAGGAAGACATACGCAAGAAGTGTATGTGCAAGGTTTGTCTACAAGCTTGCCAGAGCATATTCAACGCCAAATGTTAGCGACAATACCAGGGTTAGAAAAAGCGCAGCTCATGCGGGCTGGCTATGCCATTGAATATGATGCCATCGTTCCAACGCAACTATGGCCAACGTTAGAAACAAAGATCGTTCAACGGCTATATACAGCAGGACAAATTAATGGGACATCAGGATATGAAGAGGCGGCTGGCCAAGGGCTTATTGCCGGCATTAATGCGGCATGCAAAGCGCTTGGAAAAGAGGAGTTAATTTTAAGCCGCTCAGAAGCATATATTGGCGTTTTAATTGACGATCTTGTTACAAAGGGAACGAACGAGCCGTATCGCTTGTTAACATCTCGTGCGGAATATCGCCTTTTATTGCGTCATGACAATGCAGATTTACGTTTAACAGAAATTGGTTACAAACTCGGTTTAATTTCACAAGAGCGATATGAAAAGTTTATAGCGAAAAAAGAAGCGATCGAAGCGGAAAAGAAACGTTTAAAATCGTACATTATTAAACCGACGTCGCAAGTGCAAGAAATGATTCGTAACGTCGGGGGAAGTGAATTAAAAGACGGCATTCGAGCAGCCGACTTGTTAAAGCGTCCAGAAATGACGTATGAGCATATTCAAATGATTGCACCGGCGGAACAACCGATTGATCCCGAAGTAGCGGAACAAGTAGAAATTCAAATTAAGTACGAAGGGTATATTGAAAAATCGCTACAACAAGTTGAAAAATTAAAGAAAATGGAGAATAAAAAAATTCCAGAAGACATTGATTACGATGCGATTACAGGGTTGGCGACAGAGGCTCGACAAAAATTAAAACAAGTTCGCCCGCTTTCTATTGCGCAAGCATCGCGCATTTCAGGAGTCAATCCAGCGGATATTTCAATTTTATTAGTTTATTTAGAGCAGGGAAAAATCGCCCGCGTGTCAAATGAATAAAGAGGGATGAACGATGGATGTAAATGTATTTAAACAAATGCTAGAGGAGAGAGGAATTTTGCTTTCTTCTCAACAACTCACTCAGTTTGAAACATATTATCAATTGCTTGTCGAATGGAATGAAAAAATGAATTTAACGGGTATTACAGACAAAGAAGGCGTATATTTAAAACATTTTTTTGATTCCATTACACCTGCTTTTTATTACGACTTCTCGCGGCCGTTATCTATTTGCGATGTTGGGGCGGGGGCAGGGTTTCCGAGCATACCGTTAAAAATTTGCTTTCCTCACCTACATGTATCAATTGTCGATTCATTGCAAAAAAGAATTACGTTTCTAAATCATTTAGCTGCGCACCTTCAGCTTGAAGGAGTAGCTTTTTATCATGATCGTGCTGAAACGTTTGGACAAAAGACGATCCGTGAGTCGTTTGATGTCGTCATGGCTCGTGCGGTTGCTCGTCTGTCTGTGCTAAGTGAACTTTGTTTACCGCTTGTAAAAGTAGGCGGGACGTTTATCGCGATGAAAGGAGCATCAGCACACGAAGAGCTTGAGCAAGGGAGCACAGCGATCCGCGTGCTAGGCGGCGAAGTGACAAAAGTAGAAAAATTTTTATTGCCGATTGAGGAAAGCGAACGAGCGATTATTTTTGTTGAAAAGAGACGAAAAACACCGAAGAAATATCCACGCAAACCAGGGGTACCAAATAAACTTCCAATTGAATGAATGTTTTGAGTTCTCAAAGGTGGTGTTAGGGGGAAATGAAGCATCCTTTTTCGCGCTTTTTTAGCTTTGGTGAGAAAGAGCAAGAAGAAATCGTTGTACAAAATGAAGAAATAAAGCGAATCGCTATTTCACAAATTGTCCCAAACCGTTTTCAGCCGCGGACCATTTTTGTTGAAGATAAAATTGACGAACTAGCACAAACAATTCGAACACATGGAATGATTCAGCCAATTGTCGTTCGAGAATGTGAAGATGGGAAGTTTGAAATTATTGCGGGAGAACGAAGATGGCGGGCGGCACAAAAGCTTGGCTGGACGGATATCCCTGCCATTATTAAAAATTTAAACGATACGGAAACAGCCTCTGTTGCTTTAATTGAAAACTTACAGCGGGAAGAATTGACGCCCATTGAAGAAGCGATGGCTTACGCTCGCTTGCTAGAATTGCATCATTTAACGCAAGAAGCGTTAGCGCAGCGGCTCGGGAAAGGACAATCGACGATTGCCAACAAACTTCGGTTATTAAAGCTGCCTCAAGAAGTACAAGATGCATTATTGCAACGTCAAATTACAGAGCGACATGCTCGCGCTTTGATTGTTCTAAAAGACTATAATAAACAGTTAAAATTGCTTGAGGAAATTATCCAAAAGCAATTAAACGTGAAGCAAACAGAAGATCGAGTCGCAAAAATGTTAGAAGATGAGAATGAAAAACGTCCGAAACCGAAGCGAAAATCGTTAAGTAAAGATATGCGCATCGCTGTCAATACGATTCGTCAGTCGTTAACGATGGTCGCTGATAGTGGTGTTGCTATTGATTCAGAAGAAGAAGAGTTTGAAGACTATTATCAAATTACAATCCGCATCCCGAAAAGACAAAAATAACACCTCATCAAAAACGACGATGAGGTTTTCTTTTTGTATTATGAAAATATTGAAAAATTCATGATACAATAAAAGTATTATAGGTAAAGGATGGGGAGCGTTGTGGGGAAAATTATTGCGATTGCTAATCAAAAAGGCGGTGTTGGCAAAACGACAACGGCGGTAAATTTATCGGCGTGTTTAGCTCATATGGGAAAGAAAACGTTACTTGTCGATATTGATCCGCAAGGAAATGCGACAAGTGGCATTGGTGTGGAAAAACATGAAATTGAACAATGTGCATATGACTTATTAGTTGAGGAAGTGGATGTACGTCAAGTCATTCGCCCGACAAATATTGAGCGATTGCATATTATTCCTGCCACCATTCAATTAGCAGGAGCAGAGATTGAGCTCGTTCCAATCGTTTCAAGGGAAGTGCGCTTACAAAAAGCATTAAGTCCGTTGAAAGATATGTATGATTTTATTATTATCGACTGTCCACCTTCCCTCGGATTGTTGACGATTAATGCGTTAACTTCAGCAGATACAGTATTAATTCCTGTACAATGTGAATATTACGCATTAGAAGGATTGAGTCAACTATTAAATACGATTCGTCTTGTGCAAAAACATTTAAATTCGAATTTACGTATTGAAGGTGTATTGCTCACAATGTTTGATGCGCGCACAAACCTTGGTATTCAAGTGATTCAAGAAGTCAAGAAGTATTTCCGTGAAAAAGTGTATGAAACGATTATCCCACGCAATGTACGACTAAGTGAGGCACCAAGCCATGGGAAGCCAATTATTTTGTACGATGCAAAATCGCGGGGAGCGGAAGTATACGCAGACTTTGCGAAAGAGGTGATCGCAAATGGCTAAAGGGCTCGGAAAAGGCATTCATGCTCTTTTTACTAATTTAGAAGCGGAAAAAGGGGAAACGGTTCAAGAAATTGATATTCAACAACTTCGTCCGAATCCATATCAACCGCGCAAAACGTTTGATGAGCAAGCGCTAGAAGAATTAAAGCAATCGATCATGGAACATGGAATCGTCCAACCGCTCATCGTTCGCCAGACGATCAAAGGGTATGAAATTGTCGTCGGTGAGCGGCGCTTTCGGGCAGCGCAATTAGCAGGAATGAAAACTGTTCCAGCGGTTGTGCGTGAACTTTCGGATGAAAAAATGATGGAGATTGCATTACTTGAAAATTTACAACGTGAGGATTTAAACCCAATTGAAGAAGCAACAGCATATCAATTATTGCTTACGAGATGCAAACTAACGCAAGAAGAGCTAGCGAAAAGATTAGGAAAGAGCCGTCCGCATATTGCTAATCACCTTCGTCTTCTTTCACTTCCAAGTGATGTGCAGCAAATGATTGAAGAAGGTACATTATCGATGGGGCACGGTCGGGCGTTACTTGCATTAAAAAACAAACAAAAACTTGTAGCTGTTATTCAACGGGTCATTCAAGAATCGCTTAATGTCCGACAACTAGAGGCGCTTATTCAACAGCTAAACAAAAATGTTCCACGTGAAACATCGAAAAAGAAAGAGGAAAAAAGTGTATTTTTAGCGCAAAGTGAAGCGTTATTGCGCGAGCGTTTAGGAACAGCGGTATGTATTAAAAAGCATCGAAAAAAAGGGAAAATTGAAATCGAATTTTTCTCAGAAGAAGATTTGACGCGTATTTTGCAGCTGTTAAATGCGTACGATGATGAACAAATGGACGAATAGGATGTGAAATTAGTTGGCTTTACTCGGTACGCTTGTTAACGGAATATGTATTATTATTGGATCTCTGTTAGGTGCTATGTTCAAAAATATCCCAGAGCGCGTAAAATCAACGGTAATGAACGGAATTGGGCTTTCCGTCGTTGTGCTCGGTGTAAAAATGGGATTAGAAAGTGATCAATTTTTAATTGTCATTATTAGTTTAGTTTTTGGTGGAGTGCTAGGGGAAATATGGGATATTGAAGAAAAGATTGAAAGGTTAGGAAAGTGGACGGAAAGAAAAATAGGATACGGAGCAGAAGGGGCAATCTCTAAAGGATTTGTTAGTGCCACGCTTCTGTTTGTCGTTGGTTCGATGGCTATAGTCGGTGCGCTACATAGCGGGTTAAGAGGCGATCATCTTGTACTATATACAAAATCGATTTTAGACGGCTTTGCGAGCATCATCTTAACCGCTACGTTTGGCATCGGCGTTCTTTTTTCAGCCATTCCCGTTGTCGTTTATCAAGGATCGATTGCCTTACTGGCTACGCAAATTAATCAGTTCATTCCATCAAGCGCCCTTGAAGCATTTATTGCTGAATCGACCGCAACAGGTGGAATTTTAATTATTGCGATTGGGTTAAACATGTTAAATCTTACATCTGTTCGTGTCGCAAACTTATTACCAAGTATTTTAATCAATGCGTTAATTGTTGCTTTCATGCATATGTTATTCTGATAGTTTATATTTCAGTTCGTTCACTTTCAACGACGCAAACCGTTGTTGTTTTTTCAGTTGCATTCCAGCTTCATAAATGCCTGTTGCAATCATTTCAGCCATATTCATTACTAAATGAAGTCGGGTGTTTTGTAGCACGAAAAATTCCATAAATCCGCTCACATTGACAATTCCGGTAATGTGGGCATCACCGACAGAAGGGAGATTTTTATTGACAGCCGCTCCTGGTTTTAATGGACCTTTTTCAATTGAAATCATCCCAATGTTTTTTACACGCCCGAGACAAGCATCGACAGCGATAATAAATGCATGTTTATGTTTTTGTTGAATGTCTTTTAGTTTATCTTCTAAATTAACGGCATGAATTGGATCTTTTAACGTTCCATACACATAAAACGGCAACGATCCTTTTTGCTCGAGCATTGTACCGACAAGTGGACCAAGCGAATCGCCAGTCGAACGATCGGTACCGATGCAAACGATGACAACAGGTGTATGTGTAGAAGTTGGAAGTAAATATAAAATCGATGATGCAAGTTGAGATACTGCATTCGGTTCATCGTAAAAAAATTTGTTTTGCATACGTCCGTTCCCTCCTCCGATTAAATGACATGGTAACAGTATACGGAAAAATGTGAATATATATACATTGAACGTCCTAGAAAGTTCACGCGCTACAAATGTAAGCAAAATACTGTTACAATAACTTATGCGTAAACAAGGGAGCTTGTATAGGTCATTTTGCCACGGTGGAGGTGTTTAAATGGAGCAAATCAAAAAAATATACGTTCGTGTTGTTGGGGAAATATTGGAAGGTGACTGGCTCGTCACAGTCGGTGTCAGTTTGTTTAAAATTATAGCGATCATTCTCGTAGCATCAATTTTGCTGAAGATTGTCAAATTAACGATCGCGAAGTTTTTTGTCGTCCGGCAAAAAGCGCCGATTCGGTTATCTGAACGAAGAGAAGCAACATTGATGCGCCTATTGAACAATATGGCTACGTATAGCATTTACTTTATTACGTTTATGATGATTTTAGATGCTGTTGGCGTCGATATTCGTGCCATTTTAGCTGGCGCTGGCATCGTTGGACTTGCTGTTGGTTTCGGAGCACAAAACCTTGTTCGCGATATTATCACGGGGTTTTTTATTATTCTTGAAGATCAGTTTGCGGTTGGAGATTATGTACGTATCGGGACATTCGAAGGACATGTAGAAGAAATCGGTTTGCGTACAACGAAACTGAAAAGCTTTACGGGTGAAGTGCATATTTTGCCGAACGGGACGATTACGCAAGTGACAAACTTTTCTTTAAATAATAGCGTGGCGGTTGTTGATGTAAGTATTGCTTATGAAGGTGATTTAGAGAAGGCGGAAGCTGTGATTCGCGAAGTATTACAAGAAATGACAAGCAAATATGAAGATATTGTGAGCCCGCCAGAATTGTTAGGCGTACAAAATTTAGGACCGTCTGAAGTCGTCATGCGCATTACGTGCGAAACGAAGCCGATGCGCCATTGGCATATTGCTCGCGCCTTGCGAAAAGAAATTAAACTTCGTTTGGACGAGCGTGGCATTGAAATTCCGTTTCCTCGTTTAGTGCTTTATAATCGTGAACAACAAGCGGAACGTGCTTAAACATCGGAAAGGAGTGTGCTATATTGAATAAAGAGTATGGCATGCATGATATTGTCGAAATGAAAAAGGAGCATCCTTGCGGGACAAATCGTTGGAAAATCATTCGAATGGGCATGGATATTCGCATTAAATGTGAAGGATGCGGGCACAGCGTTTTGTTACCGCGGAAAGAATTCGAGCGAAAAATGAAAAAAGTGCTTGTCAAACATGAGGAGTAGATGAAGAGAGGAGTATGATGATGGGTTTAACAGCAGGAATTGTTGGTCTTCCAAACGTCGGAAAATCAACGTTGTTTAATGCGATTACAAAAGCAGGTGCCGAATCTGCCAACTATCCGTTTTGTACGATTGAACCAAACGTCGGGATCGTTGAAGTGCCAGATGAGCGGCTAAAAACGTTGACGAAACTATTTAATCCAAAACGTACTGTTCCAACGGTATTTGAGTTTACAGATATTGCCGGAATTGTAAAAGGTGCAAGCAAAGGTGAAGGGTTAGGGAATAAGTTTTTATCTCACATTCGTCAAGTCGATGCGATTTGCCAAGTTGTTCGTTGTTTTTCTGATGAAAATATTACCCATGTGGCTGGAAAAGTCGATCCGATTGCCGATATTGAAACGATTAATTTAGAGCTTATTTTTGCCGATTTAGAAACAGTCGATAAGCGAATCGATCGCGTTGGCAAAATGGCTAAACAAAAAGATAAAGAGGCGGTATTCGAATACGACATTTTAAGTCGTCTAAAAGAAACGTTTGAAGCAGGAAAACCAGCTAGAACGCTTTCGTTTAAAGAAGAAGAAATGAAAGTCGTAAAGCAATTGCATTTACTAACAATTAAACCGATGTTGTATGTTGCTAACGTTGGGGAAGAAGATTTAGCTGATCCGAACAACAATGAGTACGTCCAACAAGTAAAAGCATTCGCAAAAGAGGATAACGCAGAAGTGATCGTTGTTTGCGCAAAAGTTGAGGCCGAGATGGCGGAGTTAGACGATGAAGAAAAAGAAATGTTTTTACAAGAGCTTGGCATCGAACAATCCGGTTTAGACCAACTTATTCGTGCATCATATAGCTTGCTTGGACTAGCAACATATTTTACAGCGGGTGAGCAAGAAGTGCGTGCATGGACGTTCCGTAAAGGAATGAAAGCACCGCAATGCGCAGGCATTATTCACTCTGATTTTGAACGAGGATTTATTCGTGCAGAAACAGTATCGTATGAAGACTTAGTTGCAGCAGGATCGATGTCTGCTGCTCGTGAGGCAGGAAAAGTAAGATTAGAAGGCAAAGATTACGAAGTGCAAGATGGCGATATTATTCATTTCCGCTTCAACGTCTAATCTTGCATATGAAAGATGTTCGTGATATAATCATCAAATGTGAGTAATGATATATTGCTCCTTGCTCTGTACAGAGCCGTGTAGACCAAAAGGAGGTGACTGTGATGAGAAAGTACGAAATTATGTACATTATCCGTCCGAACATGGAAGAAGAAGCGAGAAAAGCAGTTGTTGAGCGCTTTAATAACGTGTTAACTGAAAACGGTGCGGAAATTACAAACGTAAAAGAATGGGGTAAGCGTCGTCTCGCTTATGAAATTGAAAAATTCCGTGACGGTTACTACATGATTTTGAACGTTGTTGCGAAACCAGCAGCGGTTCAAGAATTTGACCGTTTAGCACGCATCAGCGAAGATATCATTCGTCATATCGTCGTGAAGGAAGAAGAATAATTTCCTCATGAATAGGAGTGGTTCTGATGATTAATCGCGTAATTCTCGTCGGAAGACTGACAAAAGATCCAGAATTACGCTATACTCCAAATGGAGTTGCTGTTGCCACGTTTACGCTAGCGGTGAACCGAACATATACGAACCAGCAAGGTGAACGTGAAGCAGATTTCATTAACTGTATCGTTTGGCGCCGGCAAGCTGAAAATGTGGCAAACTACTTAAAAAAGGGTAGTTTAGCTGGAGTAGAAGGTCGAATTCAAACGAGATCATACGAAAACCAAGAAGGAAAAAAAGTGTATGTGACAGAGGTTGTCGCCGATAGCGTGCAGTTTTTAGAGCCGCGAGGTGGCGGTGAGCAACGTGGCACGGCATCAGGCAGCTATGGCGAGCCGTTTCCATTTGGATCAAATCAGAACCCGAACCAAGGACGTAGCAGCGGATTCAGTCGAATTGATGATGATCCATTTGCGAACGATGGACAACCAATCGATATATCGGATGATGATTTGCCGTTTTAATATACACACGATCAATGAAAGGAGGATATACGATGGCAGGACGTAAAGGTGGACGCACAAAACGTCGTAAAGTTTGCTACTTTACAGCAAACGGAATTACGCACATCGACTACAAAGATGTAGACACATTAAAGAAATTTATTTCTGAGCGTGGTAAAATTTTACCTCGTCGCGTAACAGGTACGAGCGCAAAATATCAACGTAAATTAACAATTGCAATCAAGCGTGCTCGTCAAATGGCTTTATTACCATACGTTGCGGGCGAATAAAGAGAAAAGCAGTAAGGGGGACGGAGCCTTACTGCTTTTTGTTTTCGAGGAGGGAAAAAAGTGAAAAACGCGCGTGTATTAACAGAAGGGGCTGTGCAACTCGCCATTTTTACTGTGCTCCTTTTACTTAGTTTGTATATGCCTGTATTCGGGATGTTTGCTACGTTTTTTTTAGCCATTCCATTTCTTTTATTTACGATGCGCCATACATATAAAAATGGCTTGTTTTTACTTGTTGCATCATTTATTCCATCCATTTGGTTCGGTTCACTTTTCTCTGTTCCGATGACATTTATGTTTGCAAGTAGCGGAGTAGCCATGGGGCATGTGTGGCGAAAACACGTTGGAAAATACGCCGTTTTGCTCGTTGGCACGCTCTCTTTTTTAGTCAGCATGATCATCATTTATGCGAGTTCTGTTTTGTTTTTTGACATTCACATTGGCAAGCAAATTGAAGAAATTATGCAACAATCATTTCAAAGTGCACAAACCATATTAGAAAAAATCGGGCAACCAGCAAACGAACAATTTGAAAAAACGATGAAACAAACGATGGACGTTGTCATCGATTTATTGCCGACGGCGTTCGTTTTCGCTGCTGCATGTTTTGCTTGGATTACTCAACAAGCTGCCTTGCCTATTTTAAAGCGATTAAATATGCCGATTGGCAACTGGCAACCATTTCGGGAACTCGTTTTACCAAAAAGCTTATTGTGGTACTATTTAGCGACAATGCTTTTATTATTTTTTCCGATCGGACACGATTCATTTCTTTACATTATACTCATCAACTTATTTCAAATTTTGCAGTTGCTTATGATGATCCAAGGGTTTTCGTTCATTTTTTATTGGACGCATCATAAACATATGGGACGTAAAGGGGCCATTGCCATTGTTGTTCTATCGCTATTTTTCCCTTTTTTACTTCACCTCGTGCGAATATTAGGTATAATTGATTTAGGATTTGATTTGCGAAAGAGGTTGAAAGATTAATGACGCAAGGAGCTGACGTTCATGTCCAGTTTGTATGAAAAGCAGAGGCACCGCTATCCCTTGTATGTTTTAATTGGTATTACGTTCATATTGCTATTTATCGTAACGTACTTTGAATGGGTGATTGGGATAGTTGCTGCTGTGCTCCTTGGACCGACGTTATTTCACGTATTTCGATCGTATAAAGTCGCTCAAGAGGAAATTGAAGATTATATTTCTACCCTTTCTTACCGCATTAAAAAAGTTGGAGAAGAAGCGTTAATGGGTATGCCGATTGGCATCATGCTCATTAATGATGAGCTAGAAATTGAGTGGACAAACACTTTTTTATCTTCTTGCTTTGGAGTGGATACGTTAGTTAGCCGATCGTTATATGATGTTGCTGAGCAACTCGTTCCGTTAATGAAAAAAGAGACAACCGAAGAAGTCATTACTTTACATGATCGAACGTTTAAAGTAATCATTCGTCGAGAAGAACGGTTACTTTACTTTTTTGATATTACTGAACAAGCAGAACTAGAGAAAAAATACGAGCAAGAAAAAATCGTATTAGGAGTCATCTTTCTCGACAATTACGATGATGTAACGCAAGGAATGGACGATCAAACGAAAAGCCAGCTCAATAGTCAAGTGACGTCCATTTTAAACAGATGGGCGAGCGAATACGGGTTATTTTTAAAACGTACGTCGTCTGATCGATTTGTCGCTGTGTTAAATGAACATATTTTACAACAGCTAGAGAAAAATAAATTTTCTGTTTTAGATGAAGTGCGTGAGCAAACAGCGAAAAATCATGTGCCGTTAACGTTAAGTATCGGTATTGGAACAAATTCTCCTTCTTTGCCGGAATTAGGGGCGTTGGCTCAGTCAAGTTTAGATTTAGCGCTTGGACGTGGTGGCGACCAAGTAGCGGTTAAACAACCGAATGGCAAAGTGAAATTTTACGGTGGGAAAACAAATCCAATGGAAAAACGGACAAGGGTTCGGGCCCGCGTCATATCACATGCGCTAAAAGAGCTCATTTTAGAAAGTGAACAAGTGTTTATTATGGGACATAAATATCCCGATATGGACGCCATTGGTGCTGCCATCGGTATTTTAAAAGTGGCTCAAATGAATCAAAAAGAAGCGTTTATTATTATTGATACGAGCCACATTGATTCTGGAGTACAACGGTTGCTTGAGGCGGTCAAAAAGCAGACGGAACTTTGGTCTCGCTTTATTTCCCCTGAACAAGCATTAGAGTTAGCAACAGAAGATACATTGCTTGTTGTCGTCGATACACATAAACCTTCTCTTGTGATTGAAGAACGGCTATTGTTGCGACTAGATCGGGTTGTAGTCATTGATCATCATCGTCGCGGTGAAGAATTCATTCAAGATCCGATTCTCGTTTATATGGAACCGTATGCGTCATCAACGTCAGAGTTAGTGACGGAATTGCTAGAATATCAACCGAAACGTTCGAAGCTTTCTATGCTTGAGGCGACAGCTTTATTAGCTGGGATTGTCGTTGATACGAAGAGTTTTACGTTGCGCACAGGATCACGAACGTTTGATGCCGCTTCATATTTACGGGCGCAAGGGGCGGATACAACACTTGTCCAAAAATTGTTAAAAGAAAATATTGAGCATTACATTAAACGTGCTAAAATAATTGAGAACGCTATCATTGATGAGCACGGTTTTGCGATTGCGAAAGGAAATATGAACGAAACGTATGATCCTGTTTTAATCGCTCAAGCAGCGGATACGTTATTATCTTTACATGGTGTTGTCGCTTCGTTTGTCATCTCGAAGCGAAACGATCAAACGATTGGAATTAGTGCTCGTTCATTGGGAGATGTCAACGTTCAGTTAATTATGGAAAAACTCGATGGCGGAGGCCATTTAACGAATGCGGCGACTCAGCTTGCCAATGTAACGATTGACGAAGCAGAAAAACGATTGCGAGCAGCTATTCGAGAATATATTGAAGGAGGTAAAGAAACATGAAAGTCATCTTTTTAAAAGACGTGAAAGGAAAAGGGAAAAAAGGAGAAGTAAAAAACGTTGCAGATGGTTATGCGCAAAACTTTTTATTTAAACAAGGTCTTGCGATTGAAGCAACTCCAGCGAACTTAAAAGCGTTAGAAGCGCAAAAAAATAAACAAAAAAAAGAAGCGGAAGAAGAATTAGCCCGCGCAAAACAATTAAAAGAAAAAATGGATACGTTGACAGTCGAGTTGTTTGCGAAAGCTGGTGAGGGAGGTCGTTTATTCGGTTCGATCACAAGCAAACAAATTGCTGAGGCGCTCCAGCAACAACATGACATTAAGATTGATAAACGGAAAATTGAATTAGATGATGCAATTCGAGCGCTAGGATATACGAATGTACCAATTAAGCTTCATCCAGAAGTGACTGCAACATTAAAAGTACATGTGCAAGAGCAAAAGTAATGAAATGTGATTTTATGCCGGATCTTTTCCGTGCATATAATCACATTTTTCTTATGAGAAAGGATGGTGAGTGTATATGAACGACGTATTTGCTGATCGACTCCCCCCACAAAATATTGAAGCTGAGCAAGCTGTGCTCGGAGCGATTTTATTGGAGCCATCCGCGCTCACAACCGCTTCAGAAATATTAATTCCCGAAGATTTTTATCGAGCTGCCCATCAAAAAATTTTCCGAACGATGTTGCAACTATCTGATCGTGGTGAACCAGTCGATTTAGTGACCGTTACATCTGAACTCGCAGATGCGAATGCCCTTGAAGAAATAGGGGGCGTTTCATACTTAACCGAGCTAGCGAACGCTGTTCCGACGGCGGCAAACGTACAATATTATGCGAAAATTGTAGAAGAAAAATCTATTTTACGCCGTTTAATTCGTACAGCTACATCTATTGCTCAAGACGGTTATACGCGGGAAGATGAAGTAGAAGATGTGTTAAATGAAGCGGAGCGAAAAATTTTAGAAGTATCGCAACGAAAAAATACGAGCGGATTTCAAAGTATAAAAGATGTGCTCGTTCAAGCATATGACAATATTGAAATGCTCCATAATCGTAAAGGTGAAATCACCGGAATCCCAACCGGTTTTATTGAGCTAGATCGAATGACGGCTGGATTTCAACGAAGCGATTTTATTATTGTTGCTGCTCGTCCATCTGTCGGAAAGACGGCATTCGCATTAAATATTGCACAAAATGTAGCGACGCGTACAAGTGAGAATGTGGCCATTTTCAGCTTAGAAATGGGAGCGCAACAGCTTGTGATGCGTATGCTTTGTGCGGAAGGAAACATTAACGCTCAAAACTTGCGGACGGGCAAACTGACACCGGAAGACTGGGGAAAGTTGACGATGGCGATGGGAAGCCTTTCGAATGCTGGTATTTTTATTGATGATACGCCGAACATTCGCGTAAGTGAAATTCGTGCCAAGTGTCGTCGCCTAAAACAAGAACACGGACTTGGAATGGTATTAATCGACTACTTACAGCTTATCCAAGGAAGTGGACGAAACCGCGAAAATCGTCAACAAGAAGTATCGGAAATTTCTCGCTCATTAAAAGCGTTAGCTCGTGAATTAGATGTTCCTGTCATTGCTTTATCACAGCTTTCTCGTAGCGTGGAGCAGCGCCAAGATAAACGCCCGATGATGTCTGACTTGCGTGAATCGGGAAGTATTGAGCAAGATGCAGATATTGTTGCTTTTTTATATCGTGATGATTATTACGATAAAGAATCGGAAAACAAAAACATCATTGAAATTATTATCGCAAAACAACGGAACGGTCCAGTTGGTACTGTACAGCTTGCTTTTGTTAAAGAGTATAACAAGTTTGTCAACTTAGAGCGCCGCTTCGATGATGCAAACGTTCCGCCTGGAGCTTAATTGAATACGAATAAAAATGATAAAAACATATATAAACGTTCGGTTTTTTATTGATTTTTCGTAGTTGATTTGGTACACTTACTTTGTTTGGAATTGATGAAGCGGAGGTGCTCACCATGTCTTCAGTTGTTGTTGTTGGAACACAATGGGGCGATGAAGGAAAGGGAAAAATTACAGACTTTTTATCACAACATGCAGAAGTGATTGCACGATATCAGGGTGGAAATAACGCCGGACATACGATTGTATTTAACGGCGAAAAGTATAAATTACATTTAATTCCTTCTGGCATTTTTTATAAAGATAAAATTTGTGTCATTGGAAACGGAATGGTTGTTGATCCGAAAGCGCTTGTGCAAGAATTAGCGTATTTACATGAGCGTGGTGTAAGCACGGAAAATTTACGTATCAGCAACCGTGCCCACGTGATTTTGCCTTATCATTTAAAGCTTGATGAAGTAGAAGAAGAACGAAAAGGGGCTAATAAAATCGGAACGACGAAAAAAGGAATTGGCCCTGCTTATATGGATAAAGCGGCACGTGTCGGCATCCGCATCGCAGATTTGCTCGATCGTGAAGTATTTGAAGAAAAATTATCCCGTAATTTAGCGGAGAAGAACGTACTTTTTGAAAAAGTGTACGGTGTTGAAGGATTTAAACTAGAACACATTGTTGATGAATATTATGAATATGGGCAACAAATTGCAAAGTATGTTTGCGATACGTCTGTCGTATTAAACGATGCGCTCGATGAAGGACGTCGTGTTTTATTTGAAGGTGCCCAAGGCGTCATGTTAGATATTGACCAAGGAACGTATCCGTTCGTTACGTCATCTAACCCTGTGGCCGGTGGGGTAACGATTGGTGCAGGTGTTGGTCCGACAAAAATTAAACATGTTGTTGGTGTAGCTAAAGCATATACAACACGCGTCGGTGACGGTCCGTTTCCAACGGAGTTAAACAATGAAATCGGTGACCGCATTCGCGAAGTAGGCCGCGAGTATGGAACGACGACAGGGCGCCCACGCCGTGTCGGTTGGTTTGATAGCGTTGTTGTTCGCCATGCACGCCGAGTTAGTGGAATTACAGATTTATCTTTAAACTCAATCGACGTATTAACAGGTATTGAGACGTTAAAAATTTGCGTCGCTTATCGATATAAAGGACAGATCATCGAAGAGTTTCCTGCAAGCTTGAAAGTGCTAGCGGAATGCGAACCTGTATATGAAGAATTGCCAGGGTGGACAGAAGATATTACTGGCGTAAAAAGCTTAGACGAACTTCCAGCTAACGCACGCCGTTACGTTGAACGCATTTCGCAATTGACAGGTATTCCACTTTCTATTTTCTCTGTCGGGCCAGACCGTTCCCAAACGAATGTTGTCCGCAACGTATATGCATAAGAAAAAACGTCGATGACTCGTTCGTCGACGTTTTTTTAAAAAAACTATTGCCTTATTACTAATTATATAATAAAATGATAGATGTCTGTTAGAATACGGTTCCGTGGTGTAGGGGTTAACATGCCTGCCTGTCACGCAGGAGATCGCGGGTTCGAATCCCGTCGGAACCGCCATTTTTTTATAATCATGGGCGCACATCTTGAGTAAGCAAATCGAGAGCGGGACGAAGGACATTTGGTCTTCGAATAAATAAAGTGTGAAGCTATAGTTAATATGGCTCGGTAGCTCAGTTGGTAGAGCACGTCTGAATGGACTTCATTGATCAGGCACCAGCGTACCGCTCGAGCCGCATCTTGAGTAAGCAAATCGAGAGCGGGACGAAGGACGTTTGGTCTTCGAATAAATAAAGTGTGAAGCTATAGTTAATATGGCTCGGTAGCTCAGTCGGTAGAGCAAAGGACTGAAAATCCTTGTGTCGGCGGTTCGATTCCGTCCCGAGCCACTTGTAAGCATAGATACATATATGTGTCTATGCTTTTTTATTTTATAATAGTGACATGGTACACTATATGTAAATACGCCTTTTTGGGGGAGTGAACATAAATGGAGAAAAAAATTTTAGTTGTTGATGATGAAAAGCCGATTGCTGACATTTTGCAATTTAATTTAAGAAAAGAAGGATATGACGTATATTGTGCATACGACGGGATGGAGGCACTACAAAAAGTAGAAGATATTCAACCTGATTTAATTTTATTAGATATTATGCTTCCACAAAAAGATGGTATGGAAGTATGCCGCGAAATTCGTAAAAAATACGATATGCCGATCATTATGTTGACAGCGAAAGATTCTGAAATTGATAAAGTGCTTGGACTAGAGCTCGGTGCGGACGATTATGTCACGAAACCATTTAGCACGCGCGAGTTGCTGGCGCGCGTGAAAGCTAATTTGCGTCGCCATCAACAAAGACAAGAACAAGATGTAAAGGAAATGAGCGAAATAAAAATTGGTTCGCTCACCATTCATCCAGACGCTTATATTGTATCTAAACGAGGCGAGGAAATTGAATTAACCCACCGCGAGTTTGAACTTCTTTACTATTTAGCGAAACATATCGGTCAAGTAATGACACGTGAACATTTACTTCAAACGGTATGGGGGTACGATTATTTTGGCGATGTGCGTACCGTTGATGTAACGGTTCGACGTTTGCGTGAAAAAATTGAAGACAACCCTTCGCATCCGACGTGGATTGTGACAAGACGCGGAGTGGGGTATTATTTACGAAACCCGGAACAGGAGTAACAGCATGAAAAAAGTAAGCATATTTCAATCGATTCACGTCAAATTTGCCCTAATTTACATTTTGCTTATTTTAATTGCGATGCAAATTATCGGGGCTTATTTCGTACGCCAATTAGAAGCGCAACTCGTTGAAAACTTTAAAAACTCGTTGAATGAGCGCGTGATTTTACTTGCCTATAACATTGAACAAGAAATGAATAAAGAACGGGATAAAAAAAGTCCTACACTCGAAGAGGAAATTCGTTCGATTTTACAAGATTTCGTCTCACAAGATATTTCAGAAGTGCGCGTTATTGATAATAAAAGTAAAGTATTAGGAACATCGAACCCATACAATCAAAATATTGTCGGAAAACGTACGACAGATTTACTCATTAAACGAACGTTAGTTGCAGGCGAAATGACGGAAAAAATGCTTGTCGATCCGAAAACAGGGCACCGCATGTATATTTCCTCGACACCAATTAAAGTAAAGAACGAAATGAAGGGGGCTATTTATGTTATCGCCTCGATGGAAAATGTTTTTGCACAAATGAGGCAAATTAATAACATTTTAGCGACTGGAACAGGAATCGCTTTAGTCATTACAGCGTTGTTAGGCATTTTACTAGCGCAAACGATTACGCGTCCAATTTCAGATATGCGTAAACAAGCACTAGCGATGGCGAAAGGTAATTTTTCACGGAAAGTAAAAGTATACGGGTATGATGAAATTGGACAGCTCGCGCTCAGTTTTAATAACTTAACGAAAAAATTGCAAGAAGCGCAAGCGACGACTGAAGGAGAGCGCCGTAAGTTAGAATCAGTATTGACGCATATGACAGATGGTGTGATCGCCACAGATAGAAAAGGGAGAATTATTTTAATTAATGATGCAGCGCTAAATATTTTAAATGTTTCACGTGAAACAGTGCTGTCTGCCCCTATTGTGAGCGTATTAGGATTGGATGAACAATACACGTTTGAAACGCTACTTGAAGAGCGTGAAACGTTAATTTTAGATTTTAGTACAGAAGAAGAAATGTACATTTTACGTGCTTCTTTATCTGTTATTCAAAAAGAAAAAGGGTTTGTAAACGGATTAATCGTTGTGTTGCACGATATTACAGAACATGAAAAAATTGATCGCGATCGTCGCGAGTTTGTCGCTAATGTTTCGCACGAGCTACGGACCCCGTTAACGACAATGCGCAGTTATTTAGAGGCGCTCGCTGATGGAGCGTGGCGCGACGAGGAAATTGCTCCACGATTTATTGAAGTTACCCAAAACGAGACGGAACGAATGATTCGTCTTGTGAATGACTTATTGCAACTTTCTAAGCTCGACAGCAAAGACTATAAATTGAAAAAAACACGTGTGCATTTCGTTCCTTACTTCCATAGAGTGATTGACCGATTTGAATTAACGAAAAAAGAAAACGTTTCATTTGTTCGTAACTTTCCAGATGAAAAAATTATTGTTCATATGGATGAAGATAAAATTACCCAAGTGCTCGATAATATTATTTCGAATGCCCTTAAATACTCGCCACAAGGTGGAACAATTACGTTTCGCGTTGAAAAACTAGAAAGCGATATTCGAGTAAGCGTGAAAGATGAGGGAGTAGGTATTCCAAAAGCAGACTTATCAAAAATTTTCGAGCGCTTTTACCGTGTCGACAAGGCGCGCTCACGGAAGCTCGGTGGAACAGGGCTAGGTCTTGCTATTGCAAAAGAAGTTGTCGTCGCACATGGTGGGCGTATTTGGGCTGAAAGTCAAGAACGGAAAGGGACAACGATTTACTTTACTTTGCCGATTGAACAACAGAAAAAAGGATGAAAACGATGAAATACGAAACGATTAAATCGATTGTATTGACGATTCTTGTATGTACGAGCGTTTTTTTAACGTGGAGTTTATGGACGTATCAGCCGAAATATGACTTCATTGAAAACGCAAAATACATTCAAAACGTCCCTGTCAGCAATGTTGCGGTCGATTATGGCACAGTCGTTCAGCCGCGTTATATTTTTATTCATAAAGATGCACAACATTACGGGATGACGCATCATTCAGACATTTATAAATTTATGAAGGAAATGAAAAATTGGACGTTCGATCATTTTGAAAATATATCAGACATAGTGAAAAAAGAACAATTTCTTTCGTTTATCCATGGGAAAGGAAAAATAGAAATTATTTATCCAGACGACATACCGATTGAAATGTATCGTACGATTTTTCAAATAGAGGATACAGATGTTGAAAAAGTTCGCTTTGATCGCATCATTATTCCAATGAATGAAAACGAAGAAGAAATTCACGTATATTTCGTATCTGCCCACGAAAAGCGTATATATAAAGCGGTCGCTCAAGATGTGGCGATGGAGAATTTGAAACAAACATATTATGCACGCGCAGAGCGTTATACCCCATTTTTATCGTACGACATAAGTGAAACAAAAGCGCTATTTTTACCAGCTCGTCCACTTGTATTAAACCGATTGCAATACTATATGGACGAATTAAGCGCAGATCGTTTTAAAGATGCGCTATTTACAGATCCGAGTTTTGTGAAAAAAGATGTGCTCAACTTCGGAGAAGAATATACAGATGGCTCGCGGTTAATGGATGTCGATTTATCTAAAAAGTTACTATTGTATGTCAATCCCGCGGCTCGTGGCGAAACACAAACGCTTGATCCAACGATCTTGCAAAAAAGTATCGATTTTGTGAACGATCATGGTGGCTGGACGGATACGTATTATTTTGATCGCTTAGGGGAAAACGGTAGAAAAGTAACTTTTCGTTTGTTTGCCAATGGTTATCCTGTATTTAATCGTTACGGTATGGCAGAAATTATACAAATATGGGGAGAAAATGAGATTATCAATTATCAACGTCCGTTATTTACGTTAGCTATTCCTGACCGGGTGAGCTTGCCAATTACACTTTCGTCTGGATATGAAGTCATTGATCAGTTGAAAAAACAAAAAAATATTCAACATGAGTTAATTGATGATATTGCAATCGGTTATGAGCTCATTCGTGATTCGGAGCGGGAAAATATCGTCATGTTAGAACCAGCTTGGTACTGTTTATATAACGGAACATGGCGCAAAATTGTGATGACGACAGATGAACGAAGAGGGGATATCATTGGATTGGAGTAAAACGAAGACGATTTTTATTATTACATTTTTCATTCTTGATATATTTTTAGGGTACCAATTTATTCAGAAAAAAAATAGTAGCCAGCTTGATGTCATTTTAGAAGCGACAATTGAAGAACAACTTGAAGCGGATGGCATTACATATGTCGATTTGCCAAAGGAGATCACGAAAGCGACATATGTCAGCGGGAAAAGTAAAACGTTTACGGAAGAAGAAGTTAAAAATTTGCCAAACCAACAAGTAGAAGCGGCAAATGAAACTGTTTTGCAAGCTCATTTTATTAAACCTATTCCATTGCAAGACCCAAAAGATGGTTATCGTTTAACAGAGTTTTTAAGGCAAAATATCATTGCGGGTGATCAATATGCGTTTTGGAAGTACGACGAAGATTTACGAGCGCTCATTTATTTTCAACAATACGAAGGCAAGACGATTTATAAAAACATAAGCAGTATGTTGCTTATTTATGTGAACGATCAAAATGAAATGGTCGGTTATGAACAAACGTTGCTCATTGATTTAGAAAAAAACGAGAAAAAACAAGAAATTTTGCCAGCAATTAAAGCATTAGAGACGTTGTATAAGCGAAATTACTTAAAGCCAGGTGATCAAGTAACGAAAATCGATCTTGGCTATTACGCGCTTGTCCAATTCACTACTTCGCAAGTATTAACACCGACATGGCACGTTGTTGTGAATGGAAAAACAGATTATTATGTAAACGCATTTGAAGGACAAGTGATTAGCGATGAAAATAAAGTGTTGGAGTGAATAACATGAGGTTTAGCGTTTTGGCGAGCGGCAGTACGGGTAACGCCTTTTACGTAGAAACGGAACGTGAAAGGTTGCTTGTTGATGCAGGGTTAAGCGGAAAACAATTAGAGCAACTATTTGCTCATATTGACCGCCGTATTCAAGATGTCACAGGTGTTTTAGTGACGCATGAACATAGCGACCATATTAAAGGTTTAGGCGTCATTGCTCGGAAGTACCGCCTTCCGATTTATGCGAATGAAAAAACGTGGAAAGCGATGGATGGGCTCATTGGTGACATTCCATCTGAACAAAAATTTATTTTTCCAACTGGTGCAGTTCGCACGTTTGGAGATATAGATGTTGAGTCATTTGGCGTGTCGCACGATGCCGCCGAGCCTATGTTTTATGTGTTTCATTACGAGGGAAAAAAGTTAGCGCTTATCACAGATACAGGGTATGTTAGCGAGCGCATGAAAGGTGTCATTTGTCATGCCGATGTATTTGTATTTGAAAGCAACCATGATGTAGAAATGTTACGTATGGGGAAATATCCATGGAATATTAAGCGGCGTATTTTAAGTGACGTCGGACACGTATCGAATGAAGATGCCGGTCTCGCCTTAGCGGATGTGATCGGTGACAAAACAAAACGCATTTATTTAGCTCATTTAAGCCAAGATAACAATATGAAAGAATTAGCGCGAATGACAGTTGCTCAGACGCTTGAGAAAAAAGGGATGATCGTCGGAGAATGTTTTCAATTGTATGATACGGATCCTGTTCGTCCGACAGCGCTCGTTTCCGTATAAATTTCACCGTTTTTTCACCACCATGACGTATGTATATTGTTAGATGATGAGCGAAAAAACAGGTTATAATGGAAAATGGGTCAATATTTGAGATAGAAAGGACGGGTGAAAAATGGGCTATTATGATGATCATTATGAACATGTTCGTCAAAAACAAAAAGGGAACCGCGGGGGCACGTTTTTAGCAGGATTAGTCGGAGCGGTTTTAGGCGGAATGCTTGTCATCGTCTCTATTCCTTCGCTAGTGAAATGGGACGTGTTACCTTATTCACTTGAACAAACGGAAGAAAAACAGACGACTGTGACAGAGCAGCCAAAAGTAGATAAAAGTGTAGCAGTAGATGTCGTCACTCAAGTAACGAAAGCCGTAGACAAAGTATCTAATGCGGTTGTCGGCATTGTAAATATTCAAGAGGCAAGTTTTTGGTCAGAAGGCGGAGAAGCCGGAACAGGTTCCGGTGTTATTTATAAAAAAGAAGGCAATAAGGCATATATCGTCACTAACCATCACGTTGTTGAAGGTGCGAGCCGTGTCGAAGTGAGCTTAAGCGACGGAACAAAAGTGCCAGCTCGTCTCCTTGGAAGTGATGTATGGACGGATTTAGCAGTATTAGAAATTGATGCGAAACATGTCACAAACGTAGCTGAATTCGGTAACTCAGATGTCGTCAAGGTCGGGGAGCCAGTGATTGCAGTTGGGAACCCGCTTGGGTTACAATTTGCAGGTTCTGTGACGCAAGGAATTATTTCTGGGGTAAACCGTACAATTCCAATTGATATTGATCAAGATAGCATCCCTGATTGGCATGCAGAAGTATTACAAACAGACGCTGCGATTAACCCAGGAAACAGCGGAGGAGCGCTCGTAAATATCGAAGGTCAAGTCATTGGAATTAACTCGATGAAAATTGCGCAAGAAGCGGTGGAAGGCATCGGATTATCTATTCCGATCAATTATGCAAAACCGATCATTTCGGATTTAGAGAAGTTTGGACAAGTTCGCCGACCATATATGGGCGTAGAGTTACGTTCATTAAGTGATATTCCAGCATATCATTGGCAACAGACGCTTCATTTGCCGGCAAACGTGAAAGAAGGGGTTGCTATTTTACAAGTCGTACCGGGATCACCAGCTGCCCAAGCTGGCTTACGTGAATTTGATGTCATTGTCGCGTTAGATGACGAAAACATTCCAGATGTCATCGCCTTAAGAAAGCATTTATATAATCGCAAACAAATTGGCGATACGATGAAAGTAACGTTTTATCGCGATGGCAAAAAACAAACCGTGACATTAAAATTGGCCAAACAATCATTATAATGAAACGGCAGGGCATCCCCTGTCGTTTCATTCATAAACGAGGAGTGGTACGTTTTGTGGAAATGTTGTGAACAACATGTCGAACTTGCAATTGATATGTATGTGGATGAAAAACAACAAGCACCTGAGATATCAACAGTTTCTGTGGATAAAAAAGAAGAAATGTGCGATTTTTGTGAACAACTTGCGGTATATATAGTAGGGAACTAATGTTTCTACACAATATGTAGGTTTGTGTTGTGGATATGTGGATAAAACCTGTGGATACTATGTTTGTAAAGTGGGGATCACTTGTGAATATATATATTATTGCTGTGGGTAAGTTGAAAGAAAAATATTTAAAACAAGGAATCGAAGAATATACGAAACGACTGTCATCCTATGCAAAAATCGACATCATTGAAGTAGCGGATGAAAAAGCGCCAGAGCAATTAAGCGAACAACAAATGGAGCTCGTAAAAAAGAAAGAAGGCGAGCGTATTTTAGGTAAAGTGACAGACGATATGCACGTCATTGCTTTAGCAATTGAAGGGAAAATGATGTCTTCTGAACAATTTGCTCAAACGCTCGATCGATTAGCGACATACGGAAAAAGTAAAGTGGCTTTTGTCATCGGAGGGTCTCTCGGCTTAAGCGATGACGTCATGAAACGAGCAAACGAATCGCTTTCATTTTCAAAAATGACATTTCCGCATCAACTCATGCGCCTCATTTTAACCGAGCAAATTTACCGCGCTTTTCGCATTAATCGGGGTGAACCGTATCATAAGTAAAAATAAGAGGATAGCTTTTCGCCATCCTCTTATTTGCGATGCATTTTAAACTGTAAAAATAATTCGTTGTAGTATGCAAGCATGCTTTTCCCGAGGTTTTCATACACTTCAAGTTTATTGGCAAGTTGTTCGCTCGGGTAAAAACGTTCATCTTCAACAATTTCCTTCGGCAAATATTCGAGCGCTTTTTTATTTGGCGTTGAGTAGCCGACGTATTCGGCATTCTGGGCTGCATTTTCCGGATCAAGCATAAAGTTAATAAATTGATGGGCACCATCAATGTTTTTTGCTGTCTTTGGAATGACCATATTATCAAACCATAAGTTTGTTCCTTCTTCTGGGATGACGTAATCAAGTCGTTCGTTTTCCCACATAATTTCCGCCGCATCCCCTGACCAAACGATGCCGATCGCTGCTTCTTCATTTGCAAGAAGCATTTTTATTTCGTCACCGACGATCGCTTTGACGTTTGGCGTGAGGGCATCTAGTTTTTGCTTTGCTTGTTGTAAATGTGTTTTATTCGTATCGTTGAGCGAGTAATGTAAACTATTTAACGCCATTCCTATAATTTCTCGCGCGCCATCGACAAGCAAAATTTCATTTTTAAACGATGGATCCCATAAATCGTTCCAGCTTGTTATTTCTTTTCCGCCAAGCAAGGCCGGATTGTAGACGATGCCGACCGTTCCCCAAAAGTAAGGGATGGAATATCGATTGCCCGGATCAAACGATAAGTTAAGGAAGCGCTCATCAATATAGCGTAAGTTTGGGATTTTTGCATGATCGATCGGAAGTAACAGCCCTTCTTCTTTCATTTTGCTGATGGCGTATTCCGAAGGGACAGCGACGTCAAATGTCGTGCCACCTTGAGCGATTTTCGTCATCATTGCTTCGTTCGAATCAAACGTTTGATAAATCACTTTCAAGCCTGTTTCTTTTTCAAATTTTTTAATGAGTGCAGGATCAATGTAGTCCCCCCAGTTATAAATCGTGACAGTATTGTCTCCTCCATACCCTTCAGACGATTCGATCGTTTTTGTAACATAAAGCAAACTAAAAGCAACGAGCCAAACAAGTAAAAAAAGTGACAATATTTTTTTCATTTTTGTCCCCCCTTGACGCTCGCCCGTTGTGTCATAACGTAATACACGACGACGAGGGAAAGCGTAAATAAGAAAAGAAGGGTAGATAAAGCGTTAACGGATAACGAAATCCCTTGTCGTGCTAGCGAATAAATTTCAACGGACAACGTCGAAAAACCGTTTCCCGTCACGAAAAACGTAACTGCAAAGTCATCAAGCGAGTACGTGAGTGCCATGAAAAAACCAGCGAAAATGCCAGGGGTAATGTACGGGAGAACGACTTTTGTAAATACGTTCCATTCATTTGCCCCTAAGTCACGTGCCGCGTCAATGAATGTTGGGCTCATTTCTTGCAGCTTTGGCAACACCATTAGCACGACAATCGGAATGCTGAAAGCAATATGTGACAGGAGAACGGACGTAAATCCGAGCTGAATACCCGCGATCGTAAATAAAATGAGAAACGATGCCCCGATAATGACGTCAGGGCTGACAATTAAGATATTATTTAACGTAAGCAACGTTTGTTTCCAGCGATGTTTTGCGTAGTAAATAGCGATCGCTCCGAACACGCCAATGATTGTCGCAAGCGATGACGATAATAATGCGATGATCATCGTATGCAACACAATGATGAGCAAGCGCGTATCATCAAACACTTCTTTATACCAATCGAGCGTAAACGATTCGAAATGATGCATCGTTCCACCACTATTAAACGAATAGTAGATTAAATAAAAAATAGGCATGTATAGTATAAAAAACACAAGCGCTAAATAGAGGCGAGAAAACTTCATTGTCTCACCCCCCATTTTTTATTTCCCGTCAATATCATAATTCCTGCCATAGCGATCATCAAGAAGACGGCGATTGTCGCTCCCATTCCCCAGTTTTGCGTCACGAGGAAATGTTGCTCGACGGCGGTGCCAAGTGTAATGACGCGGTTCCCAGCGATTAATCTTGTCAACATAAAGAGCGAAAGCGATGGAATGAACACCGCTTGACAGCCTGCTTTTACTCCATCGAGTGTAAGCGGGAAAATGACGCGACGAAATGTCGTCCATTCGCTTGCACCTAAGTCGCGTGCCGCATCGATCAAAGAAGGATTCAATTTTTCAAGGGCATTAAAAATCGGCAAAATCATAAACGGAATAAAAATATAAACAGATACGAAAACAAAACTAAAATCTGTAAACAATAATTGTTTCGTTCCGATCCCGATAGTTTCCAATAGTACATTAACAGCACCATACGTGCCGAACAGCCCGAGAAAAGCGTACGCTTTTAACAATAAATTGACCCATGTCGGTAAAATAATAAGCAACAACCATAGTTGTTTATGTTTCGTTTTCGTTAACAAATAGGCGGTTGGATAAGCGATAACAAGCGAAATGGCTGTAATTAAAAATGCATACCAAAACGAATTGAACGTCATTCGTAAATACACAGGTGTGAAAAAAGTTTCATAGTTGACGAGCGAGAAATGGCCTTCAATATCGAAAAATGAGTAATAAACAATAAGAATAATTGGTGCAATGACGAACAATCCGATCCATAGCCAATATGGGATAGCATAAGCATAACGGCGCATGTTATTCCCCTCCGCTCTGCTTCATGACATGAATTGCTTCCGGTTCAAAATGAAGGCCAATTTCGTCTCCAATTTCCGCCTTTTTTGTAGAGTGGACGAGCCACTCGTTCCCATACGCATCATAGCAACAAAGTTCGTAATGAACACCACGGAATAAAACAGAATCAACGCGCACATGCAATTTACCATGCTCGATCGTTGTTAATTCTAAATCTTCAGGACGAATGACAATATCTACCCGTTCATTTTTTGCAAAACCGTGATCGACGCACGTAAATTGTTGATTGGCAAATTCTACAACAAAATCGTCAATCATCGTTCCGGAAATGATATTTGACTCCCCGATAAAATCAGCAACGAAACGGTTAACAGGCTCGTCATAAATATCTTTTGGCGTGCCGCGTTGTTCGATTTTTCCTTTATTCAATACAAAAATTTCATCTGACATCGCAAGCGCTTCTTCTTGATCGTGAGTGACGAAAATAAATGTAATGCCAAGTCGTCGTTGCAATTCGCGCAACTCATATTGCATTTCTGTTCTCAATTTTAAATCAAGTGCAGAAAGCGGTTCATCCAATAAAAGGACGTCTGGTTCGTTGACGATCGCGCGGGCGATAGCGACACGTTGCCGTTGTCCTCCTGACATTTCATGAATGGCGCGTTGTTCGTATCCTTCTAGGTTGACAAAACGAAGCGCTTCTTTTACTTTTCGTTCAATGTCTGCCTTTGGCATTTTTTTTATACGCAAGCCAAAAGCAACGTTTTCAAACACGTTTAAGTGAGGAAAAAGCGCATAGTCTTGGAACACCGTATTTACTTGCCGTTTATTTGCTGGAACATTGTTTATTCGTTTTTCATGAAAATAAATATCACCTTTCGTAGGTTCGATAAAACCAGCGATTAAACGAAGAATGGTCGTTTTTCCGCAACCGGATGGACCGAGAAGCGTATAAAATTTGCCGCGCTCGATTTCAAAACTAACATCATCGAGCACAGGAAGATCATGATCGTATTGTTTTGTCACATGGTCAAAGCGAATAATGACGCGATCGTCCATATTGTTTCTCTCACCTCATTTAGCTATTTTTTAAATTCATTATGAACGATCTGTCTGTATTCAGCAACTTTTTATTGAAGAACGCCGTAGCTAATAATTTCAACCGTTGGATGAATGTTGATCTTTGCTTTCGCAAAAGCTTTCGGCCAGCTTTTTTGTTTTTGAAACAGTTTGTATTCGTAAGCGCGGGCATACAAACCAAATCCGACTGGATCGACTTCGTACTTTTGCATTTTTTTGACGATGCTCTCAAGCTGTTTTTGTATTTCCTTTGCAAGCCATTTCTCGACTTTTTTCTTTTCTTTTTTCATATCGATGTATGTCGTTAACTCCGTGACGATCACGCCGAGTTTCATATGAACGTCAAAATGGAACGCCCCGTTTCGAAATGACGGTTTATATGAAAAATCACCATGTTCAATCGAAATGCTTACGTATTCTTTTTGTTTAGTCAATTCTTTCGTTTGAAACGTAAGCGATGTAGCAGGTTTAACATTTTTTTTCAATATCGCAAAATACGGACTCTCTTTTTGGGAAAGGCTACCGACATATTTTCGTTGTCGATTAAATAAAGCAATGCCACCTGCTACTAAATCCCCTTTATGCACTTTTAAGATGGGTGCAAATGGAGTTTGGGCACGATCAAGCGATGAACGCCGAAAATCAAGCATATTGATTTTTGTCGTTTGTTTGTTCGCATGGGCTGTTAATATCACATCGCGAATAGCGACAGATAAACGCGGTTTATCGTCAAGACGAACGTACATTAAATCTTTTAACGGACCATCAAAAACGATAAAATTCGCTGTTGTTGAATTTTTCGGATCGCGAAAAAACACATCCAAATAGGAAAACATGTCGTGATTTTTCGCGAACGTTTTACTGACGATAATGTTTTGCGCTTTTCCACCAACAATTTTTCCAGACGCGAACGCGTTTGCTTTTGACCGTCCGTTGCGCGGCGTCATTCCAACTGTACGAATGACTTCGTAAATGTTTTTAGATTCTTTATTAAATACAGGGCTAATCGAGTAAACGAGTAAATTTCCATCTTTTCCTTCATCTAAGCCAACCGTCAATACAAGTGTCAATTCATCGAGCTGTGTTCTTATGCCACATCCGGTAGCTATAAAAAAACAAAGTATGACATACATACACTTTTTCATTTCTTTTTCCCTCCTTGAAACCATCGTGCAATGGAGGTGTAAATAAATAAACCGATAGGGAAAAAGTAGGCTCCCCATAAACCGTATCTTTCCCACCACGATCCCATCATTTGAATATGGGAAAAAGGTGGGGTGTATAAAAAGGAAGTAAAAATAAATATACAAACGACAACGAGCAATATGATCGTATGATCCTTTTTTCCAATGAGTTGACTAATGCCAAAAACAGTTGTGAAAATATATGGGATGCCTGTCGTTGACATCACGAACAAGTAAAACGATAAAAAAATCACTTCAAACCGTTCGATAAACGAAAATTCGATCGTTTTCAGTAGTGACAACGTCGGCCAAATGAGCGAAGGTATTTCATCGGGACTAAAGAAAATAAAACATGTGATTGTAATAAGCAAAAATGTAAAAGCTGAGATGCTGTTGGCGATGACCATCGCTTTCACAGCATGCTTTTTTTCTTTTAAAAACGGGTAAAACACGAACGCTAATTCAAATCCTAAAAAAGATAAAACCGTCGTTTTCACCGATTGAATAATCGGAGCCCATCCTTCCTTTAACATAGGGAGCATATGCAAAATCGTTCCTTTTTGTAACGGCACAGCAATAAGAACTGGCATCCAAAGCGTCAAATAAAAGACAAATTCAGCATAACGTCCAAGCACACGTGCCCCGTTTCGTGTAATTAAAAAGCCAGGCAGCATAAATAACATCATAATGAGATAGTTTGGTGTGTTCGGTAAAACCCATACTTGTATGATGTGAATGGCAGTAAAAATGACGGTAGTTGACGCTAATGAAGCGTAAGCGACAAAAGCGATATGGATGAACGCTCCAAATATACGACCAAAGTAGCGACGAGAAAGATCAAAAATCGTATCCTGTTCATGCTTTTCCATCGTTTTTATAATGATCGTACTGGCGATAATCGAAATGATCCAGCCGATGATAATGGATATCCATCCGTCTGTATTGGCGAGATCGGCAAGTTGGGTTGGAAGCGATAAAATGCCGATGCCAACTTGTGTACCTGAAATAAGAAAAATATATTGCATCGTTGTGATTTCGTTAAATTGATATCGTTTCATACACACCACTTATTTACGAAATTTTTTTTGTCTCCTTAGTTGTGTTGGGCGGGCAGATAGCGGTCGTGTGCGCATCATCCAAAGCGGGAAACGCAAAAGTGTATCTTTCCAATCGCGCAATCGTGCAGGAGCAAATGGACTTCCTGCAGGCGTGCCAAGCGACTCTAATGAAATCAAATGGCCGATAATCAGCATGAACCCGATTACCATGCCGACTAAACCAAACAAAGAAGCAGCAACCATCATTGGAAACCGTAATAAACGAATGGACTCGGACATATCTGGGTTCGGAATAATAAACGATGCGATGGCTGTTAAAGAAACGATAACAACCATAATGTTGCTGACGATGCCAGCTTCAACAGCTGCTTGTCCGATCACGACACCACCAACGATGCCGACCGTTTGACCGATTGGGGCAGGTAGACGCAGCCCCGCTTCACGTAACATTTCAATCGCAAGTTCCATTAAAATGGCTTCTAAAAGCGGTGGAAGCGGGACGCGTTCGCGCGATTCGCCAACGGTTAACAATAAATTGAGCGGAATAATTTCGTAATGAAACGAAAGGGCTGCGATGTAAGTAGACGGTAGAAAAATCGCCATGAAAAAAGCAAGCAGGCGCAAAAGCCGCAAAAACGAGGCGATCATCCAACGTGTACTGTAATCATCAACGGTTTGGAAAAACGTAATAAACGTCATCGGTCCAATCATCACGCTAGGCGAACGGTCAACAACGATAACGATGCGACCTTGCAGTAAGTTGCTTACTGCTGCATCTGGCCGTTCCGTCAACAAAAATTGTGGAAACGGTGAAAATGGATTATCTTCAATATGTTGCATCAGTTCCCCGGTATTGATGATCGTATCGACGTCGATTTGCTCGATGCGATCTTTCAGCTCTTGTACTACCTCGGGGTGAGCAACATCTTCTAAATATAAAATAGAGATGGGCGTATGGCCGCGTCTGCCGACCGTCGTTTCTTCAATTTTTAATTGTTGATGTGGCAAATAACGGCGAATTAACGCAATATTTTTTTCGCACGTTTCAATAAATCCTTGGTGTGATCCCTTCAGAGATGACTCAATTTGCGGTTCTGCGATTGCTCGTTGCGGCCATCCTTGCGTATCCAACAGTAACACGTGGTCATCGCCGTCTAGGAATAGTGCTGTTTCTCCTTGAAACACCCGTTGAATCACATGTTCCCATTTTGTTGTATATGATTTTGAGCCGATTGGCAGTTGGATATCCGCAATCGTGTGAATTTGCCTCGTTTCAAATAAAAGTGGATCAATGATGTTATTGTTAATCGAGTTTTTATCAACGAGCGTATTGAAATAAATAAGCAACGCTCGCCTTTTTGGTTCCCCAATAAATAGATGGCAATATATGAGATCAGGCGTTTTTGTAAAATAATCACGCAACGTTTGTTCGTTCATATCGAGCGAGTGCGTGACGGTTTGTTGTATTCCGTTCATCATTCATCCCCTTTAAGCTGTTGAAGTGGTTCGATAGCTGGTCCTTCTAGTACTTTTCCAGTAAAACAGAAGCGTGAACCGTGGCACGGGCAGTCCCATGACTGCTCACTATTGTTCCACTCAAGCTCGCAACCCATATGCGTACACGTTGTATCGACGACATATAGTGTGCCTTGTTCGTCGCGGTAGGCACCTGCTCGTTTTCCGTCTACATTGACTACTGCCCCTTCTCCTAGCGATATGTCACGAGGGGTACGAAGGGCGTATTCAACCTTTCCTGTTAAAAAATGTTTAGCGACATCGATGCCTTCAGTCAACAAATTGTTTAACGAAGGATCAGCAACAAATCGTGAAGGAGCAAATAAATGCGCATAACGATGTTCTTTTTGTAACGCTAAATCTGTCAAAAGACGAGCAGCGACCATACTTGTCGTCATCCCCCATTTTCGATACCCTGTCGCGACAAGAATGTGCGGAAGACTTTTGCGAATCGGACCGATGTATGGAAGATTGTCTAACGTGACGAGATCTTGCGCCGACCAACGATATAGCACATGTGATAGTCCGAACGTATGTTTGCAAAACGATTGTAACGCTTCATAGTGGTGAATCATGTTGATTCCTTGTCCGACTTTATGCGACTCGCCACCGATTAGAAGAAGCGGTTTGCCGTCCATCGTTGTACAGCGCAGCGACCGCTTTGGTTCATTTGCGCTTAAATACATGCCTTGCAATCGTTCGTGAGCTTCGACCGCAATGACGTAAGATCGCTCTGCATGCAAGCGTGCAAAGTAAAAAGCAGGGTCAAAAAACGGAAAGTGGGTACAAATGACAACAGTGTCACAAGTGATCGTTGCTCCATTTTTCGTTTGTACAATCGGTTGCGTCGTTGTCTCAATATGTTGTGCAACAGTTTGTTCGTAAAAAGATGCCCCATATTTTACAGCAAGCTCGACTAATGTTTTTATATAATGGAGCGGATGAAATTGCGCTTGGTTTCGCATCATGACTGCACCTTGGATAGAGAAAGGAAGCGATAGTTGATCGACATATGCCCCGTCGATGCCGAGCGTTTCATACGCTTTCCATTCCGCCTCAAGCTTATGTAATTGCGTTTCTTCAGTTGTATACACGTATGCATCTTCCAGAGATACGTCGCAATGAATATCGTGTTCTTTTACGATATACAAAATCGATTGCAGCGCTTCTTCATTTGCTTCGTAATATTGACGGGCGCTATCTTCACCGAAGTGGGCAATCAGTTCATGATAAATGAGATCATGTTGGGCAGTTATTTTTGCGGTTGTATGCCCTGTTGTGCCGTGACATAGCCGGTCTGCTTCGATGACGGCGACACGCGCGCCTTGTTTAGCAAGCAAATAAGCCGTTGTAATGCCTGTTATTCCTCCACCAATAATCGCTACATCCGTTTCAATCGGTTGTGTCAAAGATGGAAAAGACGGAATTGTTGTTGTTTGTAGCCAATACGATTGAGATAACTTTGGTAAAGACATGTTTTTGTTCCTCCATACCCATGTTTTTCTTAATTTTCCCCAAATCGAAAAGTTTATGATGAACATTTGCAAAGATGATAAAATGGAAATAGACGAGTATAGAAACGTTTTTATAACATAACGTAAGAGGGAGATTGAAAGTGAATAAAGATGCAAACATTCGTTTACAAGATAACGTGGTGTTAGAACATTATGGGCTTAATGAGTTGCATTTAGAATCAGTTCGTCATTATCGCGAACAATTTGCAAAAGCAAAGCCAAACCATCCATGGAACGGGTTAGAAACGAAAGATTTTTTATATAAAATTGGGGCATGGGGAAAAATACGAGATACAAACAAAGAAGGGCTCACATTAGCAGGGCTCCTTATGTTCAGCGAAGAGCGAATGATTACAGAAGTTTTACCACAATACTTTTTAGAATATCGTGAGCATGACGACAATGATATGCATTGGTCAAATCGTTTCACTTCACAAGACGGAACGTGGTCGGGAAATATTTATGATTTTTATTTTAAAGTGATGAACGAGTTTAAAGATGTATCTACATTTGAAAAAGAAGCTGTGCATGAAGCGCTCATCAACGCGATTGTCCATGCTGATTACAACGGTCATGGAGGTATTATTGTTGAACGGCAGCGATCATATATACAATTTTCTAATCCTGGGCTTTTCGGCATTCCTTTAGAACAAGCGTATGGCGGCGGAATTAGCCATTTGCGCAATCCGAATATGTTTAAAATGTTTATTTACATTCAATTTTGTAAACGTGCTGGAGTCGGTTTAAAAACGATAGAGGCGATTTGCTTACAACAACTTGCTGTTGAGCAATATGATTTTCAAAAACGAACGGTCGTTACATTGCCTATTGTGTCCTTTCCAGAAAGACACGAACATATAGAGGAGATCGAGGCAGTAAGTGATTGGACGGAAGATGTGCCATTATCGGACTCCGTAAATAAAGATGACAACTTCTATAATATCGAAAAAAACTCCATTAATAAAGAGATTAAGTCCATAAATAAAGATGAGAACTCCGTGAATAGTGAGTTGAACTCCGTAAACAAACGGATAAGCTCCATAAATAATAAGGAAAGCTCCATAAATAAATACGATAACTCCGTAAATATATCTTTCGACTCCGTAAATAAATCGGATGAGGAAGAAGAAATGAATGTCGATCAGGAGCTATGGAACATTGCTGAAATTGCACGTAAGAAAAAAAGGCTTGCACCGACTAAAATGGAAGAAATCATTTTGCAACTATGCGCTCATCGACCGTTAATGTTAAAACAATTAGCGTATTTATTAGATCGAACGCCAGACGGTTTACGAAACAACTATTTAGGAAAGTTATTAGCAGAAGGAAAAATGAGGTTAAAGTATCCAGAACAACCAAATCATCCGAAACAAGCATATATGACGAATAAGTAATATTCATGATTTGTTCAATATTTCACAATCTATAATAGAGAAAAGAATGTTACAATGATGGTAACAAAAGAAAAGTTGAGGTGATAAACAATGCTTGTATGCGAATGGAGAAACTTTTCAACAGATGCGGAAACATATACACTAGAGCTATTTGAAGAAATGATTGGCGATGAATTTGAAGCGATGATGTTTGAAGATGATCAAGAAATTCCTTCTTATATATGGACAGTAAACTATGTTGTCATTGTCAAACGAAATACGCGCATGTACAACGATATTTCGTTTACGAAAATTCCGCGCAATCCAGTATGTGAGTAACCGCCTTCTTTATGAAGAAGCGGTTCTCTTATAAAACATAATTGCTCAATATTTCACAAAGTTGACACACACGAACGAAATTCCTTTCGCTATAATGAAAATGTGAAAACAATCACAATTTTATTTTTTTCAATTTACTTGTGAAAAATTTCACAAGAACAATATAGGAGGGTCTTATATGGCTGTTGATGAAAAAGTATTAGACCAAAAGAAAGAAGTTACGAAAATGATTGACACGCTTGTGGCTAATGCGCAAAAGGCGTTAAAAGCGTTTCGCGATTACGATCAAGAAACGATTGACCATATCGTCAAACAAATGGCGTTAGCTGGACTTGATAAGCATATGTATTTAGCAAAATTAGCGATCGAAGAAACAAAACGTGGCGTGTATGAAGATAAAATTATTAAAAACATTTTCGCGACAGAATACATTTATCATAACATTAAATACGATAAAACGGTTGGCGTCATCCGAGAAAATGAACAAGAAGGGATCATTGAAATTGCCGAGCCTGTTGGGGTGATTGCTGGGGTTACACCGGTAACAAACCCAACATCAACAACGATGTTTAAGGCGCTTATTTCAATTAAAACGCGCAACCCAATCATTTTTGCGTTCCACCCATCTGCGCAAAAATGTAGCAGCGAAGCAGCACGCATTTTACGCGATGCAGCCATTGCAGCTGGCGCGCCAGAGCATTGTATTCAATGGATCGAAACTCCTTCTGTCGAAGCGACGCAACAATTGATGCATCATCCTGGTGTTTCGCTTATTCTTGCGACAGGTGGAGCAGGCATGGTTAAAGCGGCATATAGCTCAGGAAAGCCAGCATTAGGGGTTGGACCTGGTAACGTGCCTTGCTATATTGAGAAAACCGCAAATATAAAACGTGCCGTGAACGATCTTATTCTTTCAAAAACATTTGATAACGGTATGATTTGTGCATCTGAACAAGCGGTCATTATTGATAAAGAAATTTATGATGCTGTAAAAAACGAAATGATCGCAAACAAATGTTATTTCTTAAATGAAGAAGAAAAGAAAAAAGTTGAAAAGCTTGTCATTAATGAAAATACGTGCGCAGTCAATGCGAATATTGTCGGTAAACCAGCATATGAAATCGCAAAAATGGCAGGCGTCGATGTGCCAGTTGATACGAAAATTCTTGTGGCAGAACTAAAAAGCGTTGGTCCGCAAGAGCCTCTTTCTCGTGAAAAATTAAGCCCTGTATTGGCGTGCTATAAGGTGAATAGTACAGAAGAAGGATTAAAACGAGCAGAAGAAATGCTTGAATTCGGTGGACTTGGTCACTCGGCTGTCATTCATTCAGAAAATCAAGAAGTCATTCTTGAATTCGGTAAGCGAATGAAAGCAGGACGGATCATTTCGAACGCCCCATCTTCACAAGGAGCGATCGGTGATATTTACAACGCATACATTCCGTCATTGACGCTCGGTTGCGGTACGTTCGGTGGCAACTCTGTTTCGACAAACGTTGGGGCGACACATTTAATTAACATCAAAAAATTAGCGAGAAGGAATGTAAACATGCAATGGTTTAAAGTTCCGCCAAAAATTTATTTTGAAAAACATGCGACACAATATTTAGCGAAAATGCCAAACATCTCGCGTGCCTTTATCGTTACAGACCCAGGTATGGTGAAGCTCGGCTATGTTGATAAAGTGTTGTACTATTTACGCAAACGCCCAGATTATGTGCATTGCGAAATTTTCTCAGAAGTTGAGCCAGATCCATCGATTGAAACAGTCATGAAAGGTGCCGATATGATGCATGCGTTCCAACCAGACGTCATCATCGCTCTCGGTGGTGGTTCGGCGATGGACGCGGCGAAAGCGATGTGGTTGTTCTATGAGCATCCAAATACAGACTTTAACGGCTTAAAACAAAAGTTTTTAGATATTCGTAAGCGTGTATTCAAATATCCAAAACTCGGTCAAAAAGCGCAATTTGTCGCGATTCCAACAACGTCTGGTACAGGTTCAGAAGTGACATCGTTTGCGGTTATTACAGATAAGAAAAATAATGTGAAATACCCGCTTGCCGATTATGAATTAACACCGGATGTCGCCATCGTTGACCCACAATTTGTGATGACGATGCCAAAACATATTACAGCGGATACAGGTATGGACGTATTAACACATGCCATTGAGGCGTACGTATCGAACATGGCGAACGACTACACGGACGGATTAGCACTAAAAGCCATTCAACTTGTGTTCGAATACTTGCCACGTGCATATAAAAATGGAAACGATGAAGTCGCACGCGAAAAAATGCATAACGCATCAACCATTGCTGGTATGGCATTTGCGAACGCATTTTTAGGAATTAACCATAGCTTAGCGCATAAACTTGGGGCAGAATTCCATATCCCACACGGACGGGCGAATACGATTTTAATGCCGCATGTCATTCGTTACAATGCACAAAAACCGAAGAAGTTTACCGCGTTTCCGAAGTATGAACATTTCGTAGCTGATGAGCGTTATGCTCAAATTGCTCGTCTGCTTGGCTTGCCAGCAAAAACGACAGAAGAAGGTGTCGAAAGCCTTGTTCAAGCAATCATTAAGCTAGCAAAAGAACTCGATATGCCGCTAAGCATCGCAGCTACAGGTGTGAAAAAAGAAGAGTTTGAAAGCAAAGTCGAACAACTCGCTGAATTAGCGTTTGAAGATCAATGTACAACAGCCAATCCAAAATTGCCGTTAGTGAGCGACCTCGCTGACATTTATCGTCAAGCGTATAAGGGAGTGTAAGTGAATGAGGGGCGTCCCGTAAAGGATGTCCCTTCTTTTTGTTTATGGTACACTAATAGGGGAAAGCGAGGGACGGATGGTGAAACAAACGAAGACGAATGCTGTGCGCATGCTCGATCGCGCACGTGTGCCATATGAATTGCTCACTTATGACTATGCCGATGGGCAAATTGATGGGAGATCGGTTGCGAAAAAAATTGGACAACGTGAAGAGATTGTATATAAAACGCTTGTGACAAAAGGGACGAGCGGACAACTTTACGTGTTCGTCATCCCTGTCGCAGCGGAGTTGCATGTAAAAAAAGCGGCGGCTGTTGTTGGAGAAAAAAGCGTGCATATGTTGCCTGTGGCAGACATTGAAAAAATGACAGGGTATGTGCGCGGCGGTTGTTCACCAATTGGGATGAAAAAAATGTACGACACGTATGTTGACGAATCAGCTCTTGCGCACGAGCAAATCATTGTGAGCGCAGGAAAAATTGGCATGCAAATGAAGCTTTCTGTTCAAGACTTATTAAAGTTGACAAATGGGAAAACCGCACATGTCATTAAAGCGTAGGAGGGTTGTCGCATGCGAATGGCAAAAGAGGAAGAACAGCAATGGTTAGCACAACGTATAGAAGAAGGATTGTTAACTGACGACAATCGCTTGCTTTGGGAAATGATTTTGCCAAGTCGCTTAAAGCGGATGTACGATGTGTTAAGCGAACGGACGAGGTATATTACCATTTTGACGGAAGCGGTAGACGACCCACACAATCAAGCAGCCGTGTTGCGTTCGGCGGAAGCGTTCGGTATTCAAGACGTTCATGTCGTCACCGGAGCGGCTCCGTTTGAACCGAATAAATGGGTGACGCGACATGCGGACAAATGGTTAACCGTGCATAAACATTCATCGATTGAGCGGGCAATTCGCCATCTCCAACAAAACGGCTATCAAGTATATGCGAGCTATTTAGGAGAAGGAACAATTCCGCTTGAACAAATTGACGTATCGAAACCGACAGTGCTTTTATTCGGAAATGAGCATCGTGGAGTATCTGAAGAGGCTCTAGCTTTAGCGGACGGAAAGTTTATCATTCCGATGAACGGATTTGTGCAAAGTTTTAATATTTCTGTCGCAGCAGCGATTTCCCTTTACGAAATCACGAAGCGGGCGAAACAAGTGGCAGGGGAGCGTTATCATTTGTCGCTAGCGGAAAAGAAAGAAATATACGAACATTGGATGAAGCTTTCGCTCAGTCCACGATTAAGAAAAATGGTGGAAAGGAAAATGGGAGGACGCAATGATTGAAGCAGTAATTTTTGATTTAGATGGCGTCATTGCTGATACAGTTGAACTGTATTATATCGCGACAAAACGTGTCGCTGATGAAATCGGAGTGCCCTTTGATCGACAGCTCAATCAGAAGTTACAAGGCATGAGCAGACAGGCGATGGTTGAGACGCTTCTTGGGGAAAAGGCGCATGAATGGTCGGAGGAAGAAAAACGAGCCCTTGGCGACCGGCGCGGTCGATATTATCGCGAGTTGATCGAGCAATTGTCGCCCAGTGACGTGTTGCCGGGAATGAGGGAGTTTCTTTGCGACATTCAACGCGACGGTGTCCCGATGGCGCTCGCATCGTCAAGCTCAAACGCACGTGTCGTTGTTGAGCGGCTTGGTGTGCGTTCATTTTTCGACGTCATCGTCGACGTAAAAACAATTACGCGCATGAAGCCCGATCCAGAAATCTTTTTAACGGCCGCTAAACATCTTTATGTCAATCCGCGCTTTTGTGTTGCCATTGAAGACGGTGAGGCAGGGATGAAGGCGATTAAGCAAACAAATATGTTTTCCGTCGGTATCGGGAATCATTTGGCATCTTTATCTCCCGATTGGCTCGTGCAACGGACGGAGCAATTGGCATGGGATGAGTTGAAAGTAAAATTTATGAAAAAAGCTGGTCAATGACGACCAGCTTATTTTGCTCCTAATATTTGTTTTGCTTTTTCAACAAGTTGTTCTGATGGCGTCGGGATGCCTTCAAGCGGATACGTAAGTCCAAGTGCTTTCCATTTGTATACACCGAGTTGATGATACGGAAGAACTTCAATTTTTTCGACGTTGTTTAACGTGCGAATGAAGTTAGCTAAGCGACGTAAATCTTCTTCATCGTCTGTGACCGTTGGAACGAGCACATGGCGAATCCAGACAGGTACGTTTCGATCTGATAATAGGCGCGCAAATGCTAAAATATGTTCATTCGTTTTTCCTGTTAGTTTACGATGTTTTTTGTCGTCGATATGTTTTAAATCAAGCAAAATTAAATCTGTGTATTGAAGCAATTCATCTAATTTTTGTTGAAATGATGCTTCCGTCGTATAACATCCGCCAGACGAATCAATCGTTGTATGAATGCCAAGCTGTTTACAACGACGAAATAGCTCAATTAAAAAATCGATTTGTAAAAGCGGCTCTCCGCCACTAACCGTTATTCCGCCGCCGGATGCTTGCATAAAAGGCAAGTACGTCTTTGCATCAGCAATAACTTCATCAACAGACATTTGTTTTCCTTTGCCAATCTCCCACGTATCTGCGTTGTGACAATATTGGCAGCGCAATAAACAGCCTTGAGTAAAGATGACGTAACGAATGCCGGGACCATCCACCGTTCCGCACGATTCGATTGAATGAATAAATCCGTTCATGTTGTTTCCTCCTAGGTAGAAAGCTCCCACGATGCGTGGGAGCTTCCATTACATTGTTTCATGGAACGTCCGATTAATGACGTCAATTTGTTGTTCGCGTGTTAATTTAATAAAGTTCACCGCATAACCCGATACGCGAATAGTCAATTGCGGATATTTTTCAGGATGTTCCATCGCGTCAAGCAACGTGTCGCGGTTAAAGACGTTGACGTTTAAATGATGACCGCGTTTTTGCGCATAGCCATCTAAAATCGCGACAAGGTTTTGAATGCGTGTCGCTTCATCTTTCCCAAGCGCTTTTGGTACGATTGAGAACGTGTTCGAAATGCCGTCTAATGCATATTCATACGGCAATTTTGCGACAGAGCTTAACGATGCAAGCGCACCTTTTGTATCGCGACCGTGTAATGGATTCGCACCAGGGGCGAACGGTTCACCAGCGCGACGACCGTCTGGTGTATTTCCTGTCTTTTTACCGTATACAACGTTTGATGTGATCGTTAAAATGGATGTCGTATGTTTCGAATCACGGTACGTTTTATGTTTGCGCAATTTTGTCATAAAGCGTTCAACAATATCGACTGCAATCGCATCAACGCGATCATCGTTATTGCCGTATTTCGGGAAGTCGCCTTCAATTTCAAAGTCGACAGCTAAGCCATTTTCATCACGAATCGTTTTTACTTTCGCATATTTAATGGCACTTAATGAGTCAGCGACAACGGACAACCCAGCGATACCAGTTGCCATCGTGCGCAAAATGTGCGTATCGTGAAGCGCCATTTCGATTCTTTCATAACAATATTTATCATGCATGTAATGGATGACGTTTAGTGTATTAATATACAATTCTGCTAGCCATTCCATGACGTTGTCAAATTTGCGCATCACTTCATCGTAGTCTAAGTATTCAGATGTGATTGGCGCGAATTCTGGGCCGATTTGCACTTTTAATTTCTCATCTACGCCGCCATTGATCGCATATAATAATGCTTTTGCAAGGTTTGCACGCGCACCAAAAAATTGCATTTGTTTGCCGATGCGCATCGCGGATACGCAGCATGCAATGCCGTAGTCGTCGCCGAACTCAGGCCGCATTAAATCGTCATTTTCGTATTGAATGGAGCTTGTTTGAATCGACATTTTCGCGCAATATTTCTTAAACGCTTCTGGCAACTGTGTTGACCAAAGCACCGTTAAGTTTGGTTCTGGCGCCGGACCTAGGTTATCGAGTGTATGCAAGAAGCGGAATGAGTTTTTCGTCACAAGCGGACGACCGTCAATCGCGACACCGCCAATGGACTCTGTGACCCATGTTGGGTCGCCGCTAAATAACTCATTGTATTCTGGCGTTCTTGCGAATTTGACGAGACGCAATTTCATGACGAAATGGTCAACAAGCTCTTGTGCTTCGCGTTCTGTTAATGTTCCTTCTTGCAAGTCGCGTTCAATATAAATATCTAAAAATGTAGAGACGCGGCCTAAGCTCATGGCTGCGCCGTTTTGTTCTTTAATCGCCGCAAGGTAAGCGAAATATAGCCATTGGAACGCCTCATGTGCGTTGCGCGCTGGTTTAGAAATATCATAGCCATAACTTGCGGCCATTTCTTTTAATTCTTGAAGGGCGCGAATTTGTTCAGCTAATTCTTCACGAAGACGAATGATGTCTTCACTCATTGTACGCGCACCTGTGTTGCGTAAATCTTTTTTCTTCTCTTCAATTAAGCGATCAACACCGTATAAGGCAACGCGACGATAGTCACCGATAATGCGACCACGTCCATACGCGTCAGGAAGTCCTGTAATGATTCCTGCTTTGCGCGCCGCTTTCATTTCGTCCGTATATACGTCAAATACGCCTTGGTTATGCGTTTTACGATATTGAGTGAAAATTTTCTTTACTTCATCGCTTACTTGGTAGCCGTACGCTTCGCATGCTTGCTCGGCCATGCGAATACCGCCAAATGGCATAAGCGCCCGCTTAAACGGTTCGTCTGTTTGAAAACCGACGACTTTTTCAAGTTCTTTATTCAAATAGCCAGGTCCGTGCGACGTAATGGTCGATACGATTTCCGTATCCATGTTGAGAACGCCGCCTTTTTCGCGTTCTAGTTTAGAAAGTTCCATCACTCGTTCCCAAAGCTTTTCCGTCGCTTCCGTTGGACCTTGTAAAAACGATTCATCCCCTGTGTAAACGGTTACGTTATTTAAAATAAAATCGCGAACGTCAATTTCCTTTTTCCATTTATCACCTTTAAACGTTCTCCAAGCGTCCATTAATGCTTCATGTACAGTCAGTAGCGCCATTATAATCTCCTCCCATTCATTCAGGAATAATAAAAATATCCCCTATATAAAGAATACTACTTTTTGACAAGGTGAGGAGCATAAAGGATTGAAGAATTTGTGAAAAGTTGATCAAAAACATTTTTTAAAATAAAGATTTTTCCAAAAATTATTTTTATAAAATTTGTTGCATAAAAACAAAAAAGCTGATAATATGTGAAACATGAGGAGCATAACATGTTTATACACAAGCATTTATTATTTCACAGAAAATAGTAAGGGGGAATAGCAATGATAAAAAAAGGGATGATTGCAACGCTTGTCTTTATGCTTATGTTTGCGCTTGTCGGATGTGGCAGTTCGACAGAAAAAACGGCGACAACAGAAAAGAAAATTACTGTCGTCACAGATGCGGCGTTCGCCCCATTTGAATACATGGATAAAGGGGAAATTGTCGGTTTTGATGTCGATTTATTAAAAGCTGTCATGAAAGAAGCCGGACTAGAATATGAATTAAAAAACATCGGCTGGGATCCATTGTTTGCGGCTATTCAAGGGAAAACAGCGGATATGGCCGTTTCAGGAATTACAATTAACGATGACCGGAAACAAACGTATGACTTTTCTATTCCGTACTTTGAATCGACGCATATGATTCTTGTGAAAGAAGGTAGTTCGATTAAAAGCGCGAAAGATTTACAAGGAAAAGTTGTCGGCGTCCAAAACGGTACAACTGGACAAGAAGCGGTTGAGAAGATTTTAGGAAAAGAGAATAAAAATATTAAAAAGTTTGAGAATACGGTCGTTGCGATTATGGACTTATTAAACGGCGGTGTGGAAGCCGTTGTCACAGATAATGCCGTCGCCAACGAATATGTAAAAAATAATCCGGATGCTAAAATTGTAGCATTTGAGGATCCGGAACATTTTGAATCTGAATTTTACGGCTTTATGTTCCCGAAAGGAAGCGAGTTAAAACAAAAAGTAGACGAAGCGTTGAAAAAAGTCATCGAAAATGGCACGTACACAGAAATTTATAAAAAATGGTTTGGTACAGAACCGAATATTGAATCATTACAACAACAGCAATAACGTTGATGTAAAAATTGCGTAACTTTGTAAAGTTACGCAATTTTTTCAAAGGGAAAGGTGAGAAATATGGATTTTCGCTTCAGTATCATTGTTGAATATGCACCGTTTTTTTTGAAAGGAGTGCTCTGGACGATCGGCTTATCGTTGGTTGGCATTTTTTTCGGGACGATTCTCGGTTTAGCCATTGGACTCGGAAAAATGGTTCAAAACCGCCTCGTTCGTCTTCCTTTCGATTGGTACGTTCATTTTTTCCGTGGCACGCCATTGTTCGTACAAATTTTGCTTATTCATTTTGGTGTGATGCCTATTTTTACTGCTCAACCGAATCCGCTCGTATCTGGGGCGATTTCTTTATCTTTAAACGCGGCTGCGTATATTGCGGAAATTTTCCGTGCTGGCATCCAGTCGATTGATCGCGGTCAAATGGAAGCGGCCCGTTCGCTTGGAATGACGCACGTACAGGCAATGCGTTACATCATTTTGCCACAAGCCATTAAACGAATGATCCCACCGCTCGGCAATGAATTTATCGTTCTCATTAAAGATTCGTCTCTTGCGGCAATTATTGCGGCGCCTGAACTGATGTACTGGGGAAGAGCGATGCAAGGGCAATATTATCGCGTCTGGGAGCCGTACTTAACTGTTGCGCTCATTTACTTAGTGCTTACCCTCTCGTTAAGCAAGTTGCTACATCGGTTAGAAAGAAGGTATGACGCATGATTCAAGTGACAAATTTAAAAAAATCGTTCGGATCGCTACAAGTGTTAAAAGGAATTGATGTGCACATTCATGAAAAAGAAGTGGTCGTCGTTATCGGTCCTTCTGGCTCAGGAAAGTCGACATTTTTACGTTGTTTAAACTTGCTTGAAGATTTTGATGAGGGGGATATCGTTGTTGATGGATTTCATTTAAAGGATCCGAAAACGGATTTAAATAAGGTGCGTGAAGAAGTTGGGATGGTGTTTCAACGATTTAACTTATTTCCGCATATGACGGTGCTTGATAATATTACACTCGCCCCGATGAAAGTGCGCAAATGGTCGAAAGAAAAAGCGACAGAAAAAGCGATGCAGTTGCTTGCGAAAGTCGGTTTACAAGATAAGGCACACGTATATCCGGATTCATTATCCGGTGGACAGGCACAGCGTGTTGCTATTGCTCGTGCGCTTGCGATGGAGCCGAAAGTGATGTTATTTGACGAGCCGACGTCTGCGCTCGATCCAGAAATGGTTGGGGAAGTACTTGCCGTCATGAAACAACTAGCGAAAGAAGGAATGACGATGGTCGTCGTGACGCATGAGATGGGATTTGCGCGTGAAGTCGGAGATCGCGTTCTCTTTATGGACGGTGGAGTGATCGTAGAGGAAGGAACACCTCAACAAATCTTTGATACACCACAACATGAGCGAACGAAGTCGTTTTTATCCAAAGTGTTATAAGAAAAAGGTGTCCCGTGTTGTCAGGACACCTTTCGTTTTTTTATGCTAATAATTGTTTTTCTAATGCCACTTCAACAGGAACGTAGTCGTAACCGAGGTCGCGTGCGACTGCTTCGTATGTGATTTCTCCGTTTGCGACGTTTACACCAAGGCGTAATGCAGGATTGTCTGCGACCGCTTTGTGTACGCCTTTATTTGCAATTTGTAGTGCGTATGGCATTGTGACGTTTGTAAGTGCAAGTGTTGATGTACGCGGCACAGCTCCCGGCATATTCGCTACTGCGTAGTGAACGACACCGTGTTTCACATATGTTGGGTTGTCGTGTGTTGTTACATGGTCGCTCGTTTCAACAATACCGCCTTGGTCGATCGCTACGTCAACGATGACTGAACCTGGTTGCATCGCTTTTACCATTTCTTCTGTCACTAATTTTGGCGCTTTTGCTCCTGGGATTAATACGGCACCGATCACAAGGTCAGACTCCGCAACAGCTTGTGCGATGTTCATTGGGTTAGACATAAGCGTATTAATTTGGCTTCCGAAAATATCGTCAAGTTCACGTAAACGTTCTGCGCTTAAGTCGATAATCGTGACATTTGCACCTAGGCCGATCGCCACTTTTGCCGCGTTCGTTCCGACGACACCGCCGCCAATGATCGTTACTTTTCCGCGGCTAACGCCTGGAACACCGGAAAGAAGAATACCTTTTCCGCCTTTTGTTTTTTCAAGAAATTGGGCACCAATTTGTGCTGCCATGCGTCCTGCTACTTCGCTCATCGGTGTCAAAAGCGGTAACGTACGACCAACTTGTACCGTTTCATAAGCGATTGCGATGACGCCTTTTTCTTTTAGCGCACGCGCTAACTCTGGTTCAGCAGCGAGGTGCAAGTATGTGAACAATACTAATCCCGGACGGAAGTATTCGTACTCGCTTGGTAGCGGTTCTTTTACTTTCATTACCATATCCGCTTGCGCCCATACATCTGCGGCACGTTCAACGATTTGTGCGCCTGCTTGAACGTAAGCTTCATCTGTGAAACCGCTTCCAATTCCTGCATCTTTCTCAATGATGACAGTATGTCCATTGCTGACGAATGACATAACGCCAGCCGGTGTAATCGCTACACGATTTTCATTATTTTTAATCTCTTTTGGAACACCAATAATCATGTGCTGTTTCCCCTTTCATGTTGTCTTTCGTTATTATCTACAGTATAAATGTTTTTTATCATTTGTTGTTTGTTTAGAAAAGAGAAAGAAAAAACAAGCTTTTGTGGATTTCCACAAAAGCTATGTTGTCCGATATTTGTCTAATTTCATATCGATATATAGTTTTACTTTTTCGCTCATATTGCTTAAGTCGATGTTTCCGATTTCACTTATTCGCTTCAGACGGTAAGCGAGTGTATTCGGATGAATATTGAGCGTTTTCGCCGTTTCATTGACGTTGCTGTCACAGTCAAGATACGTTTCAATCGTCTCCACTAAGTTGGTATGATGTTGTGCATCGTACTGTTTCAGCTTTTCGAGCGCAACGTTGTGGAAATCCCCATGTCGTTTTTGTTCAAAAAGCAAATCAAAAAATTGATACATGCCAAGATGCTGATAGCTTTGAATATTCGCAAGTTGATGAGGAAACGCGCGCTTCATTTTTAATACCGTTTGTGCTTCTTCATAACTTTTTGCAATTTTTGTGTAGCACTCATATACATTTCCGAACGCCCCCATCATAATGTCGACGCGAAATCGCTCTTTCATTTGCGTCATAAACGAGCGAAAGAATCGTTCAATGTGCGATTCTCCGTAGACGTTCGAGCTTGGAGCGACGAGTACGATCAGCCGCTGATGGTCGATCGTATAAAGCGGAATAGCGAGTTGTTGTGTCGTTTTTAATAAATAATCAATTTGCCGCTCCACTTGCGTTTGAATCTGTTGTTGAAATTGAAAAATGCCAACAGAAAAAAACGGATATACATGCACGTTTAATTGATGGCATTGTTCAACGATGTCATGAGGAGAGGAAACGTGTCCTGTTAATAGCTTCCAAAAAAACTCTTGAATGCGCTCTTCTTTTTTATGTTTGCGAATTTGTAATTGCAACAACAAATTTTTCGCTGCTTTCGCTGCTTGTTTTAGCAAATGGAACTGTTGCTCTGTCCACGGCTTATTCATTTCAATCGCCCAAATAAATCCGAGCACCTCTTTATTTTTCCAAATCGAAATGGCGATGCGATTGCCGAGCCCTACTTCTGAAATTTCTGCGACACGAACAGGCTCTTCACCCTGCAAAAGTTTTGGGATGACCCCTTCACGCCATAAACTGTTAATGACTCGCTCCGGTACGCGTCGGTGAATGATGGTTGCCGTACGTGCAGGATCGGTATAATGCTCATGTCCACTATAAGCAATTAAGCGATGGTTTGCATCTTCAATCGTAATCGGACATTGTAATAGTTCGCTTACACGATCTGCAAATTCCTCTAAACTTTCAAAATGAGTGGCAAAAGGATTCACAAACATCCACTCCGTTTCTTGCGTTGTTTTACGATTATTGTAGCATATTGACAAATGAAAGAGCTTACTTTACTCTATAAGTGAGAAAGTCGCATATTGTGGGATTGTGACTGCATTGCAGGCAAGACCTAAAACGGATGAAAGAAGGTTTCTTTCTTGCGTTTTAGGTCTTTTATTTTTATCCAAATAATTGTTTAGAAAGGAGATATTTCAAATGTTTCGTTTGTTTCGTAAGCGTGAAGAGGTCATTGTTTCCCCTCTAACAGGAAATGTACGATCGCTCGAAAATGTTCCAGACCCTGTGTTTGCTCAAAAAATGATGGGCGATGGCTTTGCGATTGAGCCAACAGACGGCGTAGTTGTTTCACCGATTCATGGAGAAGTAGTACAAGTGTTCCCGACAAAACATGCTGTTGGTTTGCGTTCGGATGAAGGATTAGAAATTCTCATTCACGTTGGCATTGATACAGTTCATTTGCATGGAGAAGGATTTGAAGCGTACGTGAAAGCAGGGGATCGTGTGAAGGCTGGGGATTTACTTTTGTCGTTTGACTTGGCGCTTGTGCAACAAAAGGCGAAAAGTCCCCTTACCCCAGTCGTGATTACAAACGGGGAGGTGGTAAACGAGTGTCATCGAGAGCGTATAGAACAAGCAGAAAGAGGAAGTACTGTTTTAATGAAAGTGAAATTGAAATAATATATATGTGATAAAACAATCGCTGTTAAGGGGACGAAGATGACGTTGCGAATCCATAAAATTTTGAACAATAACGCTGTCGTTGTATTGGATGAAGGGCAAGAGAAAATTGTAATGGGACCGGGAATTGCTTTTCAAAAAAAGAAAAATGATATTGTACCTCGTGCAAAAATCGAAAAAATTTTTGTGATGGAAGAAGAGAATGAAAAGTTCCAAGAGTTGTTACGTACCCTTCCAGAAGAGCACATTGATATCGCGGAAGAAATTATTAGCCATGCTGAAGGGGAATTGCAAGCGCCGCTAAACAATCACATTCATATTGCATTGACAGACCATTTATCATTTGCGATTGAACGGATTCAACAAGGGTACCAAATACAAAATAAGTTGTTGAATGAAATTAAAGTGCTGTATAAAAAAGAATATCAAATAGGTCTTTGGGCAAAACAACTGATTCGAGAACGTCTTGGCATCGACATCCCTGATGACGAAGTTGCCCATATTGCTCTTCATATTCATACAGCGAAAATGGACGCAGCCAGCATGAACAGAACGTTAAAACAAACGACTTTAATTCGAGAAATGATCGATTTGATGAAGCAAACATTACATGTTCATATTGATGAAGAAGGAATATCTTATCAACGACTTGTGACACATTTGCGTTTTGCACTGAACCGCATTGAAAACGGTGAGTTGTTTCATTCGATGGATGAAGAGATGTTAACGCTCATTCAAACGAAATACGAAAGAGAGTTTGCATGCGCTGTTGCGATGGCTGAATATGCAAAAAAGGAATACGGAATCCAATTTCCTGTCACCGAGTTAGCTTATATTACGCTACACATTCAACGTTTAACCACAAAATAATCATTTTGTAGAATATTGACGAATTTTGAATAATAAGTTAGAATGAAAGCGGATAAAAAATCAAATATCGTAGGATTGTGACTGCATAAGCAGGCAAGACCTAAAATGTACGACGATGTTTAAGGCATTCGTGTGTACATTTTAGGTCTTTTTGTTTTCTATCATTTTATATGCAGAGGAGGAGTTTATATGAATTACGAACACATCACAAAGCAACTTTTGTCTTTGCTTGGTGGAAAAGAAAATGTCATTAGTGCGGTTCATTGTGCAACTCGTCTTCGTCTTGTTTTAAAAGACGAAAAGAAAGTCAATCAACAAGCAATTGAACAACTTGATGGGGTCAAAGGTGCATTTTCTAGTTCCGGTCAGTATCAAATTATTTTTGGTACAGGTGTTGTCAACAAAGTATACGAACAGTTTGTCAAAGAAGCAGGTTTACAAAACGTAAGTGCTGATGTGCACCAAGAAGCAATCAAGCAAAAAATGAATCCGGTAGCCCGTCTCGCGAAAACGTTGTCAAATATTTTTGTTCCAATTATTCCAGCCATTGTAGCTAGCGGATTGCTTATGGGATTGCTTGGGATGATGAAGGCGTTCAAATGGGTAGCGCCAGATAGTGCATGGATTGTATTACTTGATATGTTCTCAAGTGCTGCTTTCATTATTTTGCCCATTTTAATTGGTTATAGTGCTGCGAAAGAATTTAGGGGAAACCCGTTTTTAGGAGCAGTGATCGGGGGAATTATGACCCATCCTGCTTTGTTGAATCCTTGGGGATTAGGAAGTGCTGAACCTGAGTATTTGCATTTTCTCGGTTTTGATATCGCGATGATTGGATATCAAGGAACGGTCATTCCAATTTTGCTTGCAACATATGTCATGAGTAAAATCGAAAAAAGCTTGCGAAAAGTCGTTCCGCACGCAGTTGACTTGCTTGTTACACCATTTATTACGGTTATTTTAACAGGTTTCACTGCGATTTTAGTCATTGGTCCACTCGGAAATATAGTTGGGAAAGGAATTACAACAACGTTAAATTTCGTATATGACACAGGTGGAGCGCTTGCAGGCCTCATTTTCGGTGGTCTGTATTCGATGATTGTAATCACAGGTGTTCATCATAGTTTCCATGCGATCGAAGCCGGATTGCTTGCGGATATTGGTAAAAACTATTTATTGCCTATTTGGTCAATGGCAAACGTTGCTCAAGGTGGAGCGGGTTTAGCAGTATTTTTAAAATCAAAACGGACGAAAACGAAAGAAATCGCTTTGCCAGCTGCATTTTCCGCTTTTCTAGGCATTACTGAGCCTGTTATTTTTGGGGTTAACTTGAAATATCGAAAACCGTTTATTGCAGCAGCTATCGGTGGTGCTGTCGGTGGTGCGTATGTTGTATTTACAAACGTGGTGGCAAATGCGTACGGATTAACTGGTATTCCAATGATTGCGATCGTGGCACCGATGGGGATGGCGAACTTAATAAACTATTTAATCGGCTTTGCAATTGCGGTTGGTACAGCATTTGTGGCAACATGGATATTAGGATTTAAAGAAGAATAAGGCGAGCGAATACTCGCCTTTTTATTTAGGAGGGAATGACGATGAAGCAAGGAATTATTAGTCTTGGTGAAGCGTTAATTGATTTTATTCCACTTGACACGACAAATCGGGCGTATCAAAAAAGTCCCGGGGGAGCGCCGGCAAACGTTGCGGTTGGTGTTGCACGACTCGGTGTTCGATCGACGTTTCTAGGGAAAGTTGGTCGCGATGTGCTAGGCGTTTTTCTAAAAGAAACGCTTGATGCATACGGAGTGAACACATCTTTCCTTCAATTTAGTGAGGATGTTCGCACAGGTGTCGTTTTTGTAACGTTAGCGGAAAACGGAGAACGAAGCTTTGATTTTTACATTAACCCGAGCGCTGATCGCTTTTTATGCGAAGAAGAAATTGATGAGTCGTTATTTCGGACCCATCGCATTCTTCATTTTGGTTCGATCTCACTGATTAGTGAACCAGCACGAAGCGCTACAAAGCGAGCTGTTATGCTGGCTAAAGAAAACGGCATGATCGTTTCGTATGATCCGAATTTACGCCTCGGTTTGTGGGAAAGTGAACAACAAGCTCGTCAAATGATCATATCTATGTTAACCGAGGCAGACGTATTGAAAATTTCGGAAGAGGAATTGACATTTATTACAGGAGAAGAAGATATTCAAAAAGGTGTGGATGCTCTTGCTTCGTACAACATTCCGCTTATTGTCGTCACGCTAGGAGAAAACGGAAGTTATACGTTCACGAGGGAAGGATCGGTATTTACTCCAGCGCTTAAAGTGGAGGCAGTGGATACGACAGGGGCCGGTGATGCGTTTGTTTCTGGCATGCTGTATTGCTTGCACGAAAGAGAAGGAACAATCGATTCGTTATCCCTTACGGAAATTGAACAAATGGCGCGTTTTGCGAGTGTTTCAGGGGCGCTAGCTGCATCAACGAAAGGGGCAATGACAGCGTTGCCAACACGCGATGAAGTCGAACGTATTTTACACGAAGGTTGGTCGAAATGAAATCATTGAACGAAAAAAAACAAATACAGCTCGCGGAAGAAGAAATAAAAAAATATGCCTCAATTGTTGAAAGTGACCCGAATCGTTTGCGTTATCATTTAATGCCTCCTGTCGGATTAATGAACGATCCAAATGGACTTATTTATTGGAAAGGAACGTACCATGTGTTTTATCAGTGGATGCCGTTTCAAACGACACATGGAGCAAAATTTTGGGGACATTATACATCGCGTGATTTTGTTCATTGGGAAAGACAAGCGCCTGCATTAGCTCCAAGCGAATGGTTTGATCGAAACGGTTGCTACTCCGGAAGCGCTGTGGACAATGATGGTGTACTCACACTTTTTTATACAGGGAATGTCAAAGACGATGACGGTACACGTCATACGTATCAATGTATGGCAATATCAAGTGACGGCGTTCGCTTTGAGAAAAAGGGGGTTGTTGTTCATCTCCCAGACGGCTACACGGCTCATTTTCGTGACCCAAAAGTGTGGAAGCATGAAAACAAGTGGTATATGGTGATCGGTGCACAGAGCGAGCAATTAGATGGGAAGGCAGTATTATTTCGCTCTGATGATCTCATGCATTGGGAGCATATCGGTGCGATAGCAGGAGGAGAGGGCGGAAGCTTTGGGTACATGTGGGAGTGCCCAGATGTATTCCGTTTAAGCAGAAAAGATGTACTGATCGTCTGTCCGCAAGGATTGCAACCGGAAGGCATGCACTATCAAAACGTATATCAAGCAGGATATTTTGTCGGGCAGTTAAATTATGAAACAGGAAAATATGTGCACGGTACATTTACTGAGCTGGATCGAGGTTTTGAATTTTATGCGCCACAAACGATGGTCGACGAGCGTGGGCGTCGCGTGATGATCGCTTGGATGGGGGTACCAGATCAAGACGAAGATCAGCACCCGACAATTGCTTATCGATGGGTACATGCATTGACATTACCGCGTGAACTCGTTTTAATCGGAGACAAATTATATCAGCGTCCGATTGAGCAGTTGCAGTTGCTTCGGAGTGACGAAGTTCATCATCCAAATGTATTCTTGCAGAAGGAAGTTAGGCAATTTGATGGTGTAAAAGGAAAAACGGTTGAACTGCTACTTAAACATATCGATGGTAAAGGTGTTTTATCCATTCATATACAAAACAATGTTTCATTTTCATATGATTTTGAACAAAAAGTTGCGACGTTAGAGAGAGAAAGTTTTGCTCGAAATGGCGTGAAAGAGAAACGACAATGTTTATTATCACAATTACACACGATTCACATGTTTATCGATACGTCGTCTATTGAAATTTTCTTAAATGATGGAGAAGAAGTGTTTACGGCGCGGTTTTTCCCAAAAGAAGAAAATGAACATATCTCATTTCAGACAAATGCGGAAGCTTCATTTCATTTATCTAAATGGAAATTATGTTAAAACTTTTTCTTGTCAAATGTTCAGTTTTTTTCGTATGATGAAAGAAAAGGGAGTATTCCTTCAAATATGGAAGGTTGCTCCTTTTTCATTCATAAATAAAAGGTGATGAAGCGATGGAGCAAGATAAGCTAAAAAAAGTCGTTGAAGCAGCAAAGTTGTATTATTTGCTAGATTACAACCAAAATGATATTGCCAAAAAGCTTGGCGTGTCGCGTCCAACGGTGTCGCGTCTACTACAGCAAGCGAAAGAAGAAGGGATTGTGGAAATTAAAATTAACGATCCAGCAGAAGATATTCAGCAATTAGCCAAGCAACTTGAACAAAAGTTCAATCTAAAAAAAGCAATTGTTGTATCGGTCCCCGAACATCAAGATGGCATTATTAAAAAATATGTAGGAAAAGAAGCCGCCGAGTATTTACGTTCGATCGTCAAAGACGGCGATGTGATCGGTGTGACGTGGGGAACAACGCTGTATCACGTTGCATTACAGCTAAAGCATAAACATGTCAGAGACGTGAAAGTTGTGCAATTAAAAGGTGGCGTTAGTTTATCAGAAACGAATACGTTTGCGTCAGATATTTTGCACTTGTTTGGAAGCGCCTTCAACGCAACGGTGCACCATTTGCCGCTACCTGCAATTGTGGATCATGTCGTTGTTAAGCAGGCGATGGAGGCGGACCGCCACATTCGCAAAATTCTTGATCTCGGTCGGCAAGCGAATATTGCTGTATTTACGATTGGACCAATTAAATCAGAGTCGTTACTGTTCCAGCTTGGTTATTTTACAGAAGAAGATTTGCAAACGATTTATTCAAAAGCTGCTGGTGACATTTGTTCACGCTTTTTTGATCAAAATGGAAAGCTATGTAGCGAAGAGCTAAACGCGCGCACGCTTGGCATTGAGTTAGAAGATCTCAAAAAGAAAGAATATTCGATTGTCATTGCGGGAGGCATTCATAAAGTCGCTGGCATATACGGCGCGTTAAAAGGAAAATATGCGAACGTATTAGTGACGGATCAATTTACTGCCGAATGTTTGTTAGAAAAAGAATAATGAAACGACAAATGGGGGAAAAGAAAAAAGCCCCCTTTTATTTATGTATTTATGCAAAAAGGAAGAAACATTTAGCGAAACCATGAATTTTCTTTGACATTTGTTCATGTTAACGTTTACATATGTTCGTTTTCCTGTTATATTGATTATGTAATCAAAATTCAGCTTATAGGAGTGTTCAACATGAATATCGTTTGGGGACTTGTCGGTATCGTTGTTGTCCTTGGGATCGCTTTTCTTTCTTCAAACAACCGCAAAGCGATTAATCCGCGAACGATTTTAGGCGGTCTCGCGATTCAAGTCGCTTTTGCGTTTATCGTTTTAAAATGGGAAGCAGGGAAAGCAGCATTGCAGTGGTTGACCAATGGTGTCACAAGCATTATTAACTATGCGAACGAAGGAATTAACTTTTTGTTTGGTGGTATGTTTGCGGCAAAAGGAATTGGATTTGTGTTTGCGTTCCAAGTGTTGCCGGTCGTCATTTTCTTCTCCGCGTTAATTTCTGTTCTTTACTATATTGGTGTGATGCAATGGGTCATTAAAATGATTGGGGGGCCGCTTGCGAAATTGCTCGGAACGAGCAAAGCGGAGTCAATGTCAGCCGCGGCAAACATTTTCGTCGGTCAAACGGAAGCGCCTCTTGTTATTCGTCCATATTTGTCTAAAATGACACAATCGGAATTGTTTGCAGTTATGACAGGTGGATTAGCGTCTGTTGCTGGTTCTGTACTCGTTGGCTACTCGCTCTTAGGTGTTCCGCTTGAATATTTACTTGCGGCAAGTTTCATGGCAGCGCCAGCGGGATTAGTCATGGCGAAAATGATTGTGCCAGAAACAGAACCGATTAAAGAAGATGAGCATTTTGAGATGGAAAAAGATGAAGAATCAACAAACGTCATCGACGCAGCTGCACGCGGAGCGAGCGACGGTTTGAAGTTGGCGTTAAATATCGGTGCGATGTTGTTAGCGTTTATCGCTCTTATTGCGTTAATTAATGGATTGCTTAGCGGCATCGGCAGTTTGTTTAATTATGAAGGTTTAACACTTCAAAACATTTTAGGATTCCTTTTTGCACCTATTGCGTTTGCGATTGGTGTACCGTGGTCTGAAGCGGTGACAGCTGGCGGATTTATCGGACAAAAATTAATTTTAAACGAATTTGTTGCGTATTCATCGTTCGCGCCACAAATTCCAGATTTATCTGCAAAAACGGTAGCGATCGTTAGCTTTGCGCTATGTGGGTTTGCTAATATTTCTTCGATGGGTATTTTACTCGGTGGATTAGGAAGCTTAGCGCCAAATCGTCGCAGCGACATTGCGCGCATGGGCTTAAAAGCTGTCCTTGCTGGCATGCTTGCTTCATTGTTAAGCGCGTCCATTGCGGGTATGTTTATTTAAAAAAACAAGGAGGAATGAATAATGAACATTGCTAGCATGATCGATCATACGTTATTAAAGCCAGAAACAACGAAAGTGCAAATTGAAAAGTTAGTGGAAGAAGCGAAAAAATATGAATTTGCATCTGTATGTGTTAATCCAACATGGGTGAAATTCGTTGCTGAACGTTTACAAGGAACGAATGTGAAAGTATGTACAGTTATCGGCTTCCCGTTAGGAGCGACAACGCCAGAAGTGAAAGCTTTTGAAACAAAACAAGCGATTGAAAATGGTGCGCAAGAAGTCGATATGGTCATCAATATCGGTGCGTTAAAAGATGGCGATCATGAGCTTGTAGAGCGCGACATTCGTGCCGTCGTCGATGCAGCAAAAGGGAAAGCTTTAACAAAAGTGATTATTGAAACAGCGTTGTTGACAGATGAAGAAAAAGTGCGTGCATGCGAAATTGCCGTTCGTGCTGGTGCAGATTTCGTTAAAACATCAACAGGATTCGCAAGCGGTGGGGCAACAGTAGAAGACGTCGCATTAATGCGTAAAACAGTTGGTCCAAACGTTGGCGTAAAAGCATCTGGCGGCGTGCGCAGCGCAGCGGACGCAAAAGCGATGATTGACGCAGGAGCAAACCGCATCGGTACAAGTTCCGGACCAGCAATTATGGAAGGAACAACTTCAAACGAAGCATACTAATGGAGGCATTGACCTATGAAAGAAGTATTACTTAGCTTACTTGCTGGGCTTGTTGTCGGGATTTTGTTTAAGTTTTTACGTTTGCCATTGCCAGCTCCACCTGTATTGGCAGGAATGATGGGGGTATTTGGCGTATATTTAGGTGGTGTCGTTGCCGATTGGTTAATGAAGACATTTTTTAACTAAACAGCCCAAGAAGGGATGATCAACAATGAATAAACAACAGTTAATTGAAGCGGCAAAACAAGCGAGGGAGCGGGCGTACGTTCCGTATTCAAAGTTTAAAGTTGGAGCAGCACTATTAACGAAAGATGGAAAAGTGTATGGTGGCTGCAACATCGAAAACGCATCATACGGTTTATGCAACTGTGCTGAGCGCACAGCTTTATTTAAGGCGTACTCCGAAGGCGATCATGAGTATGCGATGTTAGCCGTTGTTGCGGATACGGAACGTCCTGTTCCGCCATGTGGCGCATGCCGTCAAGTCATTGTTGAATTGTGTGACCCGAATATGCCTGTCATTTTAGCCAATATGAAAGGCGATGTGCAGGAAACGACGGTGAAAGAACTTCTCCCTGGAGCTTTCTCAAAAGAAGATTTGCGATAAGCGTCGGCTTTTCCGACGCTTTTTGCATTGATACATAACAAAAAAGGAAATATAATCGAGTAGAGGATAATTTGACAGCTGACAACGGAGGGATGACATGAGTCAAGACGTATCAAGAAACAAGTTGCTTTGGGTTGCCGGGCTTGGCTGGTTATTTGATGCGATGGATGTAGGGATGCTTTCGTTTATTATTGCCGCATTGCAAAAGGAATGGAATTTAACGGCCGAGCAAATGGGGTGGATCGGAAGTATCAATTCGATCGGCATGGCCGTCGGTGCTCTTGTGTTCGGATTGTTAGCTGATCGTATCGGTCGAAAGCAAGTATTTATTATTACGCTTTTATTATTTTCAATCGGAAGCGGCTTATCTGCTTTTGCGACAACATTAACGGTCTTTTTAATTTTACGCTTTTTTATCGGTATGGGACTTGGCGGTGAACTTCCGGTTGCTTCAACGCTCGTATCGGAAAGCGTACCTGCTCATGAGCGCGGGAAAGTTGTCGTTTTATTAGAAAGCTTTTGGGCAGGCGGCTGGCTATTAGCTGCGCTTATTTCCTTTTTTGTTATCCCTGCGTATGGATGGCAACTGGCGCTTATTTTAGGAGCCGTACCAGCGCTATATGCCATTTATTTGCGCATCAATTTGCCAGATTCGAAAAAGTTTATGGCGGCAAAAACGGAGCGCCGTTCCGTTTGGCAAAATATCGCAGACGTTTGGGCAAAACCGTACGCAAAACAAACGACAATGCTTTGGATTTTATGGTTTTCAGTTGTCTTTTCATACTACGGCATGTTTTTATGGCTTCCAAGCGTCATGGTTATGAAAGGATTTAGTTTAATTAAAAGTTTTGAGTACGTGCTCATCATGACGTTGGCGCAGTTGCCAGGTTATTTTAGCGTCGCATGGTTAATTGAACGCATTGGTCGAAAAGCCGTACTGATTATTTATTTAACTGGTACCGCATTAAGTGCTTATTTCTTCGGAAATGCTGACTCAGCCGCGGCATTAATGACGTTTGGGGCATTGTTATCGTTTTTCAACCTTGGTGCATGGGGAGCGCTTTATGCCTATACACCAGAGCAATATCCAACTGCCATTCGCGCGACGGGGGCAGGCATGGCTGCTTCATTCGGACGTATTGGGGGCATTTTAGGACCGCTTCTCGTTGGCTATCTCGTCGCACAAAAAGTATCAATCACGATGATTTTTGCGATTTTTTGTATCGCGATTTTCATCGGTGCGCTCGCTGTTCTTTTCTTTGGTAAAGAAACGAAACAACAAGAACTCGCATAATCATACGAAAAGAAGCTATAATGGTATCATTGTAGCTTCTTTTTTCGAAAGGGGATTTTCTTTTGGGTGTTTCCGTAGTTATCGCGACATATAACCGATTACTTCCATTAGCAGAATTGTTAGAGTCGTTAAGCAAACAAACGTATAAACCAACGCAAGTCATTATTGTTAATGATGGTGGCCCATCTGTGCAAGCTGCGGTCGATGCATATCCGGAGCTTTCTATTGAACTCATTGAATTGCGTGAAAATGTTGGTCATGTCGAGGCTCGTAATCTCGGTGTGCGCGCTGCCACAGAAGATTTTATTATGCTTTGTGATGATGACGATTTACTATTGCCATGCCATATTGAGCGAATGATCGCTAATATGAATGATGCCGATTTTGTATATTCGGATGTAGAAATTTTCCATTATCGTATTGAAAATGGAGTGCGCATACCGACCGATCGCTTTTTATTTGCATATGAATTCGATCTTCAAGCGATGCGTGCATTTTCGACGTATGTTCCTTGTGTGAGTAAAATATTTGTGGGTGACATTCAGGAATGATTCCCCGACGAGGGTTGCGAACTTTTGTTCGCGACGCTCGTCGGGGCCACCAAGCGAAGCGCGGTAGAAAAAAGCAAATGTCATGCAAAAAGGACTCTCTCCCTGCTATGATGGTGATGACCAACATCAATAAAACAGGAGGGAGAGAGTCCATGAAACATTTTACCACAGAATGGCCTTTATTAAAAGAGCTGGAGGAACAATTAGTCAGAACTCTTCAAAAGGTGTTCGCTGTCTTGTTGGCGGCCCTTTTGGAGG
>NZ_JXTH01000006.1 GCF_000836725.1 Anoxybacillus thermarum
GGGCGTAGGAAATTTGAGAGGAGCTGTCCTTAGTACGAGAGGACCGGGATGGACGCACCGCTGGTGTACCAGTTGTTCCGCCAGGAGCACAGCTGGGTAGCTATGTGCGGAAGGGATAAGCGCTGAAAGCATCTAAGCGTGAAGCCCCCCTCAAGATGAGATTTCCCATCGCGTCAAGCGAGTAAGATCCCTTGAAGATGACAAGGTAGATAGGTCCGAGGTGGAAGCGTGGCGACACGTGCAGCTGACGGATACTAATCGATCGAGGACTTAACTAAACACATGAGAAAAGCGTAGGCGACTGTTCAGCCACGAAGAACGCGAAAGGCCTGCGAGGAGGCTGTTGCCGCCACAGCAGGACTGAAGCGGTTCGAGGGGCTAGGAGCCGAAGCTAGACAACAAGAAAAGCTGAGAACGGTCCTTGGCGAAGCCAAGGAAACGTCCGACGGAGCCAAAAGCTTTTGACGAAGACGTGCGTGCACGTCGAACGGAAAAAGCGAAGGCGTAGGAGGATGTTAGTTCGAAGCTAGACAATATGAAAAGCGTAGGCGACTACGCAAACCCTGTTATCTAGTTTTGAAGGAATAAAAAAAGCTTGACAACAAAAAATATTCCTTTATAATAACATTTGTCTAAAGCATTATTGCTCGGTGACGATGGCGGAGAGGTCACACCCGTTCCCATCCCGAACACGGAAGTTAAGCTCTCCAGCGCCGATGGTAGTTGGCGGGACACCGCCTGCGAGAGTAGGACGTTGCCGGGCAAGATGATATATTATTCCGCAGTAGCTTAGTGACGAGCGATGCTTCATCGTTTAAGCTTCGAGTTGCCTCGACGCATCCATCATCGTTGAATATGCGAGTAGAGGAAGAGGCAGTAAAGTTGCATAACATGTTGATGAAGCGCAATGATTAACCTTAACAAACTATTCCGCAGTAGCTCAGTGGTAGAGCACTCGGCTGTTAACCGAGCGGTCGTAGGTTCGAATCCTACCTGCGGAGCCAGTGCTTCCATAGCTCAGTTGGTAGAGCACTTCCATGGTAAGGAAGAGGTCACCGGTTCAAGCCCGGTTGGAAGCTTGTGTGTCGTGTGTTGGCCCGTTGGTCAAGTGGTTAAGACACCGCCCTTTCACGGCGGTAACACGGGTTCGAATCCCGTACGGGTCATCTTTTATGGAGGATTAGCTCAGCTGGGAGAGCACTTGCCTTACAAGCAAGGGGTCGGCGGTTCGATCCCGTCATCCTCCATCATATGTTTAATACACTTCATATTGTGCCGGCTTAGCTCAATTGGTAGAGACGAGCGAAGCTTCGATGAATAAGCTTCGAGTTGCCTCGACGCATCTATCATCAGTGGGTATGCTGGTAGAGGAAGAGGCACAACTGACAAACCTTCTAGAAATTTGATTCACTTTATGTTGTGCCGGCTTAGCTCAATTGGTAGAGCAACTGACTTGTAATCAGTAGGTTGCGGGTTCAAGTCCTGCAGCCGGCACCATCCGCGGAGGGGTAGCGAAGTGGCTAAACGCGGCGGACTGTAAATCCGCTCCCTTTGGGTTCGGCGGTTCGAATCCGTCCCCCTCCACCATGATTGTTTTTAATCGATGGGCTATAGCCAAGCGGTAAGGCAACGGACTTTGACTCCGTGATGCGCTGGTTCGAATCCAGCTAGCCCAGCCATTGATATAACGAGCCATTAGCTCAGCAACGAGCGAAACTTCTTCGATTATGTTACGAGTTGTCCCGACGCACTTGACATCTTGGGTGTGCTAGTAGAGGAAGGGACAGGTAAAACAAAATTGGATAAGGTTTTTTAATTTATTAATGAGCCATTAGCTCAGCAGGTAGAGCATCTGACTTTTAATCAGAGGGTCGGAGGTTCGAGTCCTCCATGGCTCACTGTTTGCGGAAGTAGTTCAGTGGTAGAACACCACCTTGCCAAGGTGGGGGTCGCGGGTTCGAGTCCCGTCTTCCGCTCCATGGGGCCTTAGCTCAGCTGGGAGAGCGCCTGCTTTGCACGCAGGAGGTCATCGGTTCGATCCCGATAGGCTCCATCTTGTCGAAACCTTAGGGAATACCTAAGGTTTTTTTCTGTTTTTCATAGAATAAATATTCAAAAAGTTGTCGAGTTGAGCCAACTGTTTCTCCTCATGTACAATAAACAACAGATGCAACGAGGGGAGGAGATCGAGATGAACATTTCGATTATTGGGGTGCCAATGGATTTAGGACAAACACGCCGCGGTGTTGATATGGGGCCAAGTGCCATTCGTTATGCTGGCGTAGTGGAACGTTTAGAAAGCTTAAACCATGATATTGAAGATTTAGGAGATATTCAAATTGGTCGTGCTGAGCGCGTCCAAGATGTGACGAATCCAAAATTAAGAAATTTGAAAGCGGTTGCTGAAGCAAATGAAAAACTTGCTTCTGCGGTCGATGAAGTTGTAACAAGAGGTCGTTTTCCGCTTGTACTTGGTGGCGATCATAGTATTGCGATCGGGACACTTGCAGGAGTAGCTCAACATTATAAAAACTTAGGCGTCATTTGGTATGATGCGCATGGAGATTTGAATACGGAGGAAACTTCGCCTTCTGGAAATATTCACGGTATGCCGCTCGCTGCAAGTTTAGGGCTTGGACATCCGGCTTTAACGATGATCGGTGGATATAGTCCAAAATTGAAGCCAGAAAACATTGTAATTATCGGTGCTCGTGCACTTGATGAAGGGGAAAAACAATTAATTAAAGAAAAAGGAATTAAAATATATACGATGCATGAAGTTGATCGTCTAGGCATGACAAAAGTAATGGAAGAAACAATCGCTTATTTAAAAGAACGGACAGACGGTGTCCACTTGTCTCTTGACTTAGATGGTCTCGATCCACATGATGCACCGGGCGTTGGAACACCAGTAATTGGTGGACTGACATATCGCGAAAGCCATTTAGCGATGGAAATGTTAGCTGAAGCGCAAATCATCACTTCAGCGGAGTTTGTTGAAGTCAATCCGATTTTAGATGAACGGAATAAAACAGCTGCAACCGCTGTTGCTTTAATGGGATCGTTGTTTGGTGAGAAGCTTGTATGAGAGGTGGTAAGATGCCCCTCTCCATTTTTTTTTTAAAATATTAACATATTCGTTGCGATTTATGGAACTTTGCTTTATGTTATTCGTATAAAATAGTAGCCCCCGTGCGGAGGTAAATATGGAATGGACATGTTTATTAAACAACGCATTAAAGCGATTAAAAAAGGAGATCAAAGCGCGTTTGCAGATATTGTCGAAATGTACAAAGATAAAATTTATCAACTGTGCTATCGCATGTTAGGAAATCGTCATGAAGCAGAAGATGCTGCACAAGAAGCGTTTATTCGGGCGTATGTCAACATTCATACATACGATCCCACAATGAAATTTTCTTCTTGGTTATATCGCATTGCGACGAATTTATCGATTGATCGCATGCGTAAAAAAAAGCCCGATGTTTATTTAGATGCAGAAGTGTCAGGGACAGACGGATTAACGATGTACTCGCAGCTTGCAGATGAAGGAGCTTCCCCGGAAGATGCATTAGAAAGCTTAGAGTTACAACAAATGGTGCAAGAAGCGATTTTAAAGCTACCAGAAAAATATCGCACTGTCATCGTCTTAAAATATATTGACGAGCTATCACTGCAAGAAATTAGTGACATTTTAAATTTGCCAATTGGTACAGTGAAAACGCGCATTCATCGTGGTCGTGAAGCATTGCGTAAACATTTAGGCCATTTATGATGAAAAAGGAGTGAGACAGATGCCATGCTCTGAGAAAATTGTTCAATGGATGCATGATTACTTAGACGGAGACATTCAAAAAGAAGAAGAGCAACGATTGCGCAGCCATATTCAACAATGTGAAGCATGTCGAGAGCATTTTTATGCATTGGAAAAAACGGTGGCGTTTGTCGAAAATGTTTCCCACTTCACCCCTTCAGACGATTTTGTTAAAAAAGTGATGTATAATTTACCTCGTGAAAAACGGCGTGTGCGTTGGAAACGATGGTTTACTCATCATCCGTTTCTGACTGCCGCCTCGCTGTTCTTTTTGCTAAGCATGAGTAGCTTATGGGCAGTTTGGCAAGAGGATAATGAATTTTCATTTTCTAAACAAGAACATTTAATTGTTCGAAATCATACTGTCATCGTGCCAGAAGGAAAAGTCGTTGAAGGCGATATTGTTGTCCGAAACGGCGATATTAAAATTGAAGGAGAAGTGCACGGCAATGTGACGGTCATTAACGGCCATAAATATTTAGCTTCTGCTGGGGAAGTTACCGGACAAATTGAAGAAGTTAATGAAGTATTTGATTGGATTTGGTATAATGTAAAAAGAGTCGGTTACAATATCGCCAAAACATTAACGAAATAGCCATCCATATTGATGGCTTTTTTACATGTGAGAGCAATTAGAATGAGTGAAGGAAGTGTAAGAATGCCATTTGGAGAGCTCCCGACATTTGTAAATTACCTCATTAAGTTTGTAGACATTCTTGTTGTCTGGTTCGTCATTTATAAACTTATTATGGTTGTGCGTGGTACGAAGGCCGTGCAACTGCTTAAAGGAATTATTGTTATTATTCTTGTCCGAATTGTAAGTAGCTTTATCGGATTAAGTACGTTGCAATGGTTGATGGATCAAGCGATCACATGGGGTTTTTTAGCCATTATTATCATTTTTCAACCTGAGCTACGCCGAGCGCTCGAACAGCTCGGAAGGGGCAAATTGTTTTCGCGAAGCACAACGCCTGAAGAGGAAGAACAAACGCATATGATCGAAGCAATTGTAAAAGCAACAGAGTATATGGCAAAACGGCGAATTGGAGCTCTTATTTCTATTGAAAGAGAAACGGGAATGGGCGATTATATTGAAACTGGCATTCCTTTACAAGCACATGTTTCATCAGAGTTGCTTATCAACATTTTTATTCCGAATACCCCGCTTCACGATGGGGCTGTCATTATTCAAAAAAATCAAATTGCTGCGGCATCTTGTTATTTACCGTTGTCGGAAAGCCCGTTTATTTCTAAAGAGCTTGGTACAAGGCATCGCGCTGCATTAGGTATTAGTGAAGTAACAGACAGCATTACCGTCGTTGTGTCCGAGGAAACGGGAGCGGTTTCTGTTACGAAAAATGGGGAGCTTTACCGTGACTTAAAGTTAGATGTATTACGAGAATTGCTGACGAAAGAGCTCGTTCAACCGAAGACAACTTCCTCATCTCGTTGGCAGTGGAGGGCGAAAAAAAGTGGATAAATGGATGAATAGCCCATGGTTTATACGCATTTTTTCTTTGTTGCTGGCGCTTATGATTTACGTTTCAGTGAATATTGAAACACAATCAAATAGCACGTCACGAAATACGGTCGGTCAAACGGATGTCGAAACAGTGACGGACGTTCCCGTCGTCGCATATTACGATCAAGAAAACCTTGTTGTTTCTGGTATCCCACAATCCGTTAATGTGATGCTTGAGGGGCCGAAAAGCATCGTTACGCCAACGAAGCTGCAACGAGATTTTGAAGTATATGTTGATTTATCTAAACTGCCGATTGGTAAGCATACAGTTCCTTTGAAATACCGAAATATTTCTGAAAAGTTACGCGTTACTATTGATCCAGCGATAATTACTGTGACGATTGACGAGCGTGTGTCAAAAGATTTTTCGGTCGAAGTTGATTTCATTAATAAATCACAAGTTGTAGACGGGTATTCACCGGAACAGCCAATTGTTAAGCCAAATATTGTGAAAGTGACAGGCGCAAAAACGTTAGTTGAAAAAGTTGCGTTAGTAAAGGCACGTGTTGACTTAAAAGGAGTCGAAGAAACGATTGAGCGAGAGTCGAAAGTGACGGTGTATGATAAAGAAGGAAATGTGTTGCCTCTTGATGTTGAGCCGTCTATCGTTGACATTACTGTGCCAATTAAAAGCCCAAGCAAAACTGTCCCATTAAAAATTGATCGAAAAGGAGCGCTACGAGAAGGATTAAGCATTAGTAAAATGGAAGTGATTCCGAGCGAAGTAACGATTTTTGGACAAAAAGCAAAAATTGACGACATCGAATTTATTAGCGGCATTGAAGTCGATTTAAGCGATATTACAGGCAATACAACTTTACAAGTCGATGTACCTGTACCAAAAGGGGTCAAAGCAGTGGATCCAGCGAAAGTTACAATTTTAATTGAGATTGAACAAGAAAAAGAGAGAACATTTGATCAAGTTCCAATTGAAATCATTGGACTAAACGACGCATACAAGGCTGAATTTGTCGATCCTGCTAATCGAAATATTACACTAACGGCTTTAGGGGCTCAACGTGTACTGAATGATATTCAATTGAAAGATATTAAGGTATACTTAAATGTTAGTGAATTAGGCATTGGAGAACATAACGTCCCAATTGAAGTCAGTGGACCTCAAAACGTTCGCTGGAAACTACCACAAAAAGAAGCAACCATTCGTATTACAAGAAATGAGTAACGATAAAAGGAGCGATAGCATGGGTAAGTATTTCGGAACAGACGGTGTGCGAGGGATTGCCAATAGCGAATTAACGCCAGAATTAGCTTTTAAAATCGGTCGTTTTGGTGGCTACGTATTAACAAAGGATAAAGAACGTCCAAAAGTGTTAATCGGGCGCGATACGCGCATTTCTGGTCATATGCTTGAAGGAGCGCTAGTGGCAGGACTGCTTTCCATCGGGGCAGAAGTGATGCGCCTCGGTGTTATTTCTACACCGGGCGTGGCATATTTAACAAAAGCGTTAGGCGCACAAGCAGGGGTGATGATCTCTGCTTCGCATAACCCTGTCCAAGATAACGGCATTAAGTTTTTTGGACCAGACGGTTTTAAACTTTCTGATGAACAAGAGTTAGAAATTGAAGCGCTTCTCGATAGTGAACAAGATACGTTGCCACGCCCGATCGGGAAAGATTTAGGGCAGGTAAACGACTATTTTGAAGGCGGACAAAAATATTTACAATATTTAAAACAAACGGTGGACGAAGATTTTTCAGGCATTCACGTCGCGCTTGATTGCGCGCACGGTGCGACGTCGTCATTAGCGACGCATTTATTTGCTGATTTAGATGCTGATGTGTCTACGATGGGTGCATCTCCAAACGGATTAAACATTAACGAAGGTGTCGGTTCGACACATCCAGAGGCGTTGGCTGCGTTTGTGAAGGAAAAAGGAGCCGATGTAGGTTTAGCGTTCGATGGCGATGGAGACCGATTAATTGCGGTTGATGAAAACGGTCAAATCGTTGATGGCGATCAAATTATGTACATTTGTGCAAAATATTTACATGAACAAGGTCGCTTGAAACAGCAAACGGTCGTCTCAACGGTGATGAGCAACCTCGGTTTTTATAAGGCGCTTGAAGCGCAAGGGATCAAAAGCGTACAAACAGCTGTTGGCGACCGTTACGTCGTCGAAGAAATGAAAAAGAACGGCTACAATTTAGGTGGAGAACAATCGGGGCATATTATTTTCCTCGATTACAATACGACAGGCGACGGGTTACTGACGGCGCTGCAGCTTGTCAACATCATGAAAATGACGAAAAAGCCGCTTTCTGAGCTAGCGGGGGAAATGAAAAAATATCCACAAAAATTAGTGAATGTGAAAGTAACAGATAAACATGAGGCGATTGCGAATGAAGAGGTGCAGCGTGTCATTCGCGAAGTGGAAGGAGAGATGGCTGGAAACGGCCGCATTCTCGTTCGCCCGTCTGGTACGGAACCGCTCGTTCGCGTAATGGCAGAAGCACAAACAGATGAGCTTTGCGATCAATACGTCGAGCGCATTGCGTCTGTTATTCGTGAGCGTTTTGGCGCACAATAATGTTTTTGGTAAACGATATGCATAAATGGAACGGTTTATTCCATTTATGCATATTTTGTTTATACAGGGGTAAGCGATTCACATTGACGTTTGCCTCTTTGTTGTTGTAAACTGTTGTTGTTTGACATCTTACATGAAAGGAGGGTAGCGGAAAACAACTGTATAAAAGCGCCTGGACTAAGCTTGGACGGAAAAAAGCTTAGTTGACGAGGAGGAGGTTTATCGAGTGTTCGGCGGATGCCTCCCGGCTGATGCGATGACAGCCGCAAGTTCTTTCTTAAAACAAAGAGGCGACTCTTTGCACAAAGGAAAGAACGTTCATCGCCATTTCATCAATTATTTAAGGGGCAAGAGCCCCTTCTTGCCCCTATCATTAGGGAGGACTTGTTATGTGCGGAATTGTTGGTTATATTGGTGAACAACCATCAAAAGAAATTTTATTGTACGGATTAGAGAAATTAGAGTATCGAGGATATGACTCTGCAGGGATTGCTTTATTAAATGAAAAAGGTGTACATGTATTTAAGGAAAAAGGACGGATTGCCGACTTGCGTGCCGTCGTTGCAGAAGATGTAGATGCACCGCTTGGCATCGGTCATACGCGTTGGGCGACACATGGCGTGCCAAACCGCGTGAATGCTCATCCACATCAAAGTGCATCTGGCCGCTTCACGCTTGTGCATAACGGTGTGATCGAAAACTACGAATTGTTAAAACGCGATTATTTAGCACATGTGACGTTTAAAAGTGACACAGATACAGAAGTTATTGTCCAGTTAATCGAAACGTTTGTAAATGACGGATTGTCGGTGGAAGAAGCGTTCCGTAAGACGCTTTCGTTATTGAAAGGCTCGTATGCGATCGCTTTAATTGATGCAGAAAATGATGGCATCATTTACGCGGCGAAAAACAAAAGCCCGCTTTTAGCTGGATTAGGTGAAGGATTTAACGTCGTCGCAAGCGACGCATTGGCGATGTTACAAGTGACAAATGAATATGTCGAGCTCATGGATAAAGAAATCGTTATTGTCACAAAAGAAAGTGTGACAATTAAAAAGTTAAATGGTGAAGTGGTAGAGCGTGCGCCATATGTGGCGGAATTGGATGCAAGCGACATTGAAAAAGGAACGTATCCGTACTATATGTTAAAAGAGATTGATGAACAGCCGCTTGTCATTCGCCGTTTAATTGAAAAATATCGCAACGAACAAGGTGAACTGGCGATTGATGAAGACATTGTGCAAGCGATTAATGAAGCGGATCGCTTATATATTGTCGCGTGCGGCACGAGCTATCATGCTGGTTTAGTCGGTAAGCAATTGATCGAAAACTGGGCGAAAATCCCTGTTGAAGTGCACATTGCAAGCGAATTTTCATACAACATGCCGCTTTTATCGGAAAAACCGCTCTTTATTTATATTTCACAAAGCGGGGAGACGGCAGATAGCCGCGCGGTGCTCGTGCGCACGAAAGAGCTTGGCCATAAATCGTTAACGATTACGAACGTACCGGGTTCGACATTATCGCGCGAAGCAGACTATACGCTTCTTCTTCATGCTGGACCAGAAATCGCTGTTGCATCAACGAAAGCATATACAGCACAAATTGCGGTGCTTGCGATGTTAGCTGCGGTGGCTGCAAAAGCAAAAGGCATCGAGTTGAATGTTGACGTAACAAAAGAACTTGGTATTGTTGCGAATGCGATGGAAACACTTTGCGATGCGAAACAAGAAATGGAACAAATTGCGCGCGAATATTTAGCGACAACACGCAACTGCTTCTTTATCGGTCGCGCGGTCGACTATTATGTCGTATTAGAAGGCGCGCTAAAGCTAAAAGAAATTTCTTACATTCAAGCAGAAGGCTTTGCAGGTGGAGAATTGAAGCACGGTACGATCGCTTTAATTGAAAATGGCACACCAGTGATTGCTCTAGCGACACAAGAACATGTCAACTTAAGCATTCGCGGGAACGTAAAAGAAGTTGTCGCTCGCGGTGCAAATCCGTGCATCATTTCCATGAAAGGATTAGACATGGAGGACGACCGTTTCGTCATTCCAGCTGTTCATCCAATGCTTACGCCGCTTGCATCTGTCGTTCCATTGCAGCTCATTGCTTACTATGCGGCATTACATCGCGGTTGCGATGTCGACAAACCACGCAACTTAGCGAAGTCTGTAACGGTGGAATAAAGCTTAAAAAACACACGTCATGGTGTTGAATGACAAAAAAGTCGGGTACTTGACAAAAAAGTCGGGAACCAGACAAAAAAGTTGGATACCGAACAAAAAAGTCGGGAACTGACATGTGTTCGCAGAAAATAAAGTTGATAACTGAACATGATAACCGAATGAGGGATGTTAGCTTTATGCTAATGTCCCTTTTTTTATCAATAAACGAAGTGCATGTGTTTATAAAAAATCGTATATGTCTTTGCCAAATAAAGATATATACTACAAAATAAAGCTCTAAACTGAAAAATTAATTTTATGCTAAATGATGTTAGCATCTTAGCTAACGCTTTTTTAACAGAAAACTTTTTGTTAATAAATCAAATTTAATATGATAGTTTTTGTTTAAAGGACAAAAAACGCATTATATCCAAATTAAAAAATGAAAATAAAACTTCTACTTTTTTTATAATGATATGAATCATTTTATATTAAAATTAAAAAAGAGGTGATCAAAAATGAGTGAAAAACTTTCTTTAAAATCAAAAGATTTGCTTGAGGAAAGAATTAAATACATAAAACAATTATTCCCTGAAGTAGTAACTGAAGGAAAAATAAATTTCGAAAAACTCCGTTTAATTTTAGGAGAAGAAGTTAACGGCACCAAAGAGCGATATGAACTGAATTGGGTTGGTAAAAATGAAGCCATCAAAACAATACAAGTGCAAAGTTCTGGAACCTTAATACCCGTAATTGATGAATCAATAAATTTTGATAAAACTGAAAACATAATTATTGAAGGCGACAATTTAGAAGTATTAAAAATATTGCAAAGAAGTTATTACGGTAAAATTAAAATGATTTATATCGATCCTCCTTATAATACAGGCAATGACTTTATTTATCCTGATAATTTCAAAGAAGGATTAAACGATTATCTAAAATATTCCGGTCAAATAAACGAACAGGGATTTCAACTAAGCAGTAATACAGAAACAACAGGGAGATTGCATTCTAAATGGTTAAACATGATGTATCCAAGATTATTTCTAGCTAGAAACTTATTAAGGGATGATGGGGTAATTTTTGTTTCAATAGATGATCATGAAGTAAAAAATCTTCGTTATCTGCTAGATGAGATATTTGGAGAAGAAAATTTTGTTGCTGAAATAGTTTGGGAAAAAGTACATACAAGAAAAAATTCCGCTAAATATTTTTCTGATTCACATGAATATATTTTATGTTATGCCAAAAGGAAAATTACAAAAGAAAATGAAGAGGGCTGGGTAAGGAATTTATTACCACGTGAAAATACGGATGCTTATTCCAATCCTGACAATGATCCGAATGGTCCTTGGAAACCAGATCCTATTTATGCGAATAATCCATATGATGCTGATTATGAAATTGTCAAACCGAACGGAGTAGTCTTAAAAAGACCGCCAGGTAAATATTGGAGATACAGTGAAAAGACCATAAAGGAAGCTATTGAAAATAACAGGATTATTTGGGGAGAAGGCGATTCTTACCCAATGATTAAGCGTTACCTTAAAGACGTTCAAGATGGATTAGTACCTGTTACTCTTTTTACTAGAGAGTTTGCTGGAGATAATGCATTAGGAAATGATGAATTAAAAAACTTGTTAGGTGCTGAAAAACTATTTCCATATCCTAAACCTTCAAAATTGATACAAAGACTTATTCAAATTGGTACGAATGAAGATGATATCATTTTAGACTTTTTTGCTGGAACAGGTGTTACTGGTGATGCCATATTGAACATGAACAAAGATGGTGGAAATAGAAAATTTATTCTCATACAGCTACCAGAACCTACAAAAGAGGGATCAGCAGCGAGAGAAGCTGGATATAAAACGATTTCGGAAATATGTAAAGCAAGAATATCGAAAGTTATACAAAAAATAGAAGAATCCGGTAAATCTTTCGAGGGTATCGGTTTTAAATTTTTTAAATTAACTTCTAGTAACTTTAAAATTTGGGATGGAGAAAAAGCGTCTCAAAATCCTGATGAATTAGCTGAACAGTTGAGATTATTTGTAAATAATATCCAAGAAGGTAGAACAAAAACGGATATCTTGTATGAAATCATGTTAAAATCAGGCTTTATGTTAACGGATAAAGTGGAGAAAATCGACCAAAATAAAGAACTTTATAGCATTAAAGATGGAGATTTAATTGTTTGTTTAGAAGACTTTATTGACAAAGATTTAATAACAAAAATTATTGAATTGCATCCTAAACAATTTATCTGTTTAGACTCAGCTTTCCATAATCAAGATCAATTAAAAACAAATACAGTGTTGGAGTTTAAAGAAGCTGGAATCGTCTTTAAAACTGTCTGATGAAGGGAGGGGATCAGATGGAAATAAAATTCGAAAGCGATCAACAGTATCAGTTAGACGCAATAAATGCTGTTGTAAATGTTTTTGAAGGACAAACGATAAAATCCGGACAATATGAATTAAATTTAGATGGGATAACTGGAAGCATCATTTCTGAATTAGGATACGCTAATTATCTAGAATTGGATGAAGAAACTTTATTGGCAAACGTTCAAAAAGTACAAAAGAAAAACGGTATAGAAATTTCCAAAAAATTGGATGGGTTAAACTTTTCAATAGAAATGGAAACCGGAACAGGAAAAACGTATGTATATCTACGAACGATCTTTGAATTAAATGTGAAATATGGTTTTACAAAATTTATTATCGTTGTTCCAAGCGTGGCAATCAGAGAAGGAGTATTAAAAAATTTAGAAATTACAAAAGAACATTTTAAAACCTTATATGGTAATATTCCGTACGATTATTGGGTATATGATTCAAACAAATTATCAAGTATTCGTCAATTTGCAACATCTAATCAGCTTCAAATCATGATCATTAATATTGATTCATTCAATAAAGAAAGCAATGTGATGAATCAAGAACGGGATGAATTGTCGGGGAGAAAACCAATTGAATTTATTCAATCTACAAATCCTATCGTCATCATTGATGAACCACAAAATATGGAGTCTGATAAAGCAAAGGAAGCAATTCAATCACTGAATCCGTTATGTACGTTACGATATTCAGCCACACACCGTAATGTGTATAATTTGCTGTATAGTTTAAATCCTGTTGCTGCTTATGACTTAAATTTAGTGAAGCGAATTGAAGTGGATTCGATTTTGGATGATCCAAACTACAGTGACCCCTATATTTTAGTGAAGAGCATAAAGGCGACCAAAACCAAAGTAACAGCGAAACTCGAAATCGATATCAATACAAACAATGGTCCGGAACGAAAAACAGTATCCGTACATAAAAATGGTACAGATCTTTATGAAGTTAGTGGATATAGAGAAGCATACAAAGGATATATTGTTGATTATATTTATGCAGGGTATAGCGAAGAGGAATCTTTTATCGCATTTACTAATGGTACAAGGCTCCAAATAGGACAAGCAATTGGAAATTATAAAGACGAAATCATGCAATATCAAATATATAAAACCATTGAAAATCATTTTGAACAGGAGTTAAGGATTAAGCGTCACTTTCCGGAAGGAAAACGTTTAAAAGTATTATCATTATTCTTTATCGATAAAGTGGCAAATTATGCTGAGGAAGACGGAAAAATCAGAAGATGGTTTGTTGAGGCATATAACAAATTGTCTAAGGAACCGATGTATCAAGAATTAAATCTACCTCCAGTTGATAAGGTTCACAAAGGATACTTTGCGAAAGATAGTAAAGGAAAAGAAAAAGATAGTAGTGAGAGTAGAACAACGAAAGCAGACGATGAAGCGTATGAACTGATTATGAGAGACAAGGAAAGATTGTTATCTTTGCAAGAACCTCTTCGTTTTATTTTTTCTCATTCTGCCTTGCGTGAAGGTTGGGATAATCCTAATGTTTTCCAAATTTGTACCTTAAATGAAACAAAGTCCGAAATTAAAAAAAGACAAGAAATCGGTCGTGGGCTACGTTTGCCGGTAGATGAAAATGGTTACAGAGTTCGCGATCCTTACATTAATCGATTAGTTGTTATTGCGAATGAGAACTACGATGATTTTGCTAGAAAATTGCAAAAAGAAATTGAAGAAGATTGCAATGTCACTTTCGATACTAACAGAATCGGAAAAAAATCTGATAGAAAATCGGCAAACCTTGTCCCAGATTGGAATCAAAACCCTGAATTTCTGGAATTGTGGGAACGCATTAAACATCGAACCCGTTATTCTGTAGAATTTGATACAAAGAAATTGATAAAAGAAGCTTCTCTAGCTGTGAAAGAAATGCCGGTGATTGAAGCCCCTAGACTGGTTAATAAAAAAGCTACATTAGATATAACTAGCGAAGGTGTTACATCAAGAGTTTCAGTCATCAAAGATAAGAAAATCGAGTACGATAAATCCTCGTTGCCGGATTTGCTTGGATATATTCAAAAGGAAACAGAGTTAACAAGAGGAACCATAGCTGAGATACTAATCCAATCTGGAAGATTAGGCGATGTTTGGATCAACCCGCAAAAATTTCTTGATCAAGTAGTGAAAGCAATCAAAAAAACTTTGAGAAATATAATGGTAAAAGGGATCCAATATCACAAAATAAATGGTTCAGAGTATGAAATGCGTTTATTTGAGGACTCGAAGATCGAAGGATATATAAACAATATGATTGAAGTAAAAAAATCAATTTATGATATGGTTAAATACGATTCAGATGTAGAAAAAAAATTTGCACAAGATCTAGATTCACTTGAAGGAATAAAGTTTTTTGTAAAGCTCCCTGAAAAATTTAAAATAAAAACACCGCTTGGAAACTATACTCCAGATTGGGCTATCGTTCAACAAAAAGATGGAGAAGAGGCTAAAATATATTTAGTTGCTGAAACGAAATCGACTCATGAAGAGGATGAACGTCGTGAAATAGAAAATCAAAAAATAAAATGTGGGGAAGCTCACTTTAAAGCATTGGAAAATATTGAATTTAAAACTGTTACGGATGCAAGTGAATTATTTTAAACACCTCTACGATCAGAGGTGTTTTTTTGTTTAAAAAGATCTGTCCTTTACAAAAAAGATTTATCCTAACGGCTTTACCCATTTCCAAGTATAAACTTGGAAGTGGGTTTTATTTTTATTATCTTTTAAGTATTTTCTGAAAATAAAGCGGGAATGACTGATAGTAAAAAAGATTGGTGAGGGGAGAAACATGTATGTAAATAATGTGCGTGAGGCTTTGGATCGATTAACCGAGGATGAATTCGAGGAATATTTAAAAAGATTGCGGTTAGTATTGAGAAAAAGGTACAAGAAGAATGTAAAGCCATCGGACCTAAAAAATCGAGTTAAAGAATTCATTAACGGAAAAGATCCAAAAATTGATTATTTTGAATCATATTTATTAACATTCGATGAGCTTTCAGTAAATGGAGCGATAAATGCATTACATAATAAAAAAATAAAAATACCAAAAACATGGAGACAACTGCTATTAAGTGTAACAGAAGATCGGACATTATCACCTGAAGTTGTAAAACATTTGGAGGACGAACAAATATTATCAGAGATAAAGGCATTGTTTTATAATTCCATTGAATATTGCAAAAACGAAAATAGGGATAAATTTTTTACAAATTTGTATATCTTTAATAATTTTTTGAAAATAAAATGATTTATCAACTGACCTGTTCAAGACAACAGGTCATTTTTTTGAAATTTTCGTTGTTTAAAAATGATGTTTTTTGTCAATAATGATAGAAAAATGTCATTTTAAAATTACCTAAAAACAATTTTATTTCATAAATCAATCATTTACCGCATTTAAAGATACACAAAAAAATATTTCTTTAAATTATTTTTTCTCAAAAATATTTTTTATCTAAAAATGGGAACTGGGAAATTTTATGGCATGTATAAGGAAACTTGTCTGTCTATGATAGGAACGTGAAGGTTTTGCATCAAAGGAGTGGCATAGATGGCGAAAAGGAAAACAGAATTAACCGAAAAGAAAATCGCTGAAATGGAAAAAGAAGGTCGTGGTCAAGGCAAGGGAGAGAATTATAAACCTTGGATATATATTCAGGATTTTCCTTCAAGTGGTCTAGCGACTAGGGGGAAAGGATGGAAAACCAATCGAATCCATCACTTTTTATCCAAATTAGAACGGGATTATTTCTATGTATTGGAATGGAATCGGTCTGTTGTTGATATACGAGAACAGTTTCCATTAAATCGCGAAGATACATTGTTTATTGCCACAAACAAAGGCATTAAACATCCAACAGATCCGAAATCCCAAATACCAATTGTCATGACCACTGATTTTCTTATCACGGTAACCACTTCAGCGGGCACAAAACATTATGCCCGAACAATAAAACCGTCAAAAGAACTGGAGAATCAACGAACCATTGAGAAATTAGAAATTGAACGTTCTTATTGGGAAGATCGTGGGATTGATTGGGGAATTGTCACGGAAAAAGAAATGCCTAGGAACCTGATTGAAAATGTTGAATGGTTACATTCGTCCTATTTTGGTATAGAAGGTTTGCCTACATCAGCACTTCATACTTATGCTCAACAAATGAAATCATTCATTAAGAAATATAATACCTCGATTATAGAAGTGGTAACAGAATTTGATAACACATTTCAATTAGAAAATGGAATGGGATTAGAAATCCTTAAGTATTTAATTGCTCGCCGAGAAATACGTGTAGATATTAATCAAAAGATTCACACACACTTTTGGGTGGAAGATGTTTTCAAACTAGACTTTATATAAGAAAGAAGGGATCAAATGTTTGTAATAAATGACATCATCAGTATTGAAGAAGCTAGTGGCAAGAAACAATTGGAGCGTATCCTTTGGATTGATGAAGGTAACGTAATCTGTTACACCATTGATATTGAAAAAGAAAAAGCACTACCCATTAAGCGGAAAATCTCTGATTTGCAGCAATTACACGCGGAACAATTATTATCGTTTATCGATAATGATCCTTATGGTTTTATCTATCAAGATGAGGAACAACTTCCTGAAAAAAATAAAATGTTGAGAGATGAACGTTGGGAATGCATCAAAGACATGGTTTTACAAGAGCCGGAAATATATGAAAGCGAAACAAGGGGTTCTCTCATTCGAATGGCGATGGAAAAGACGGGCAAAACCAAACGGTTACTTTATAAGTACATGGTTCAATATTGGCAAAGAGGTAAAGTGAAGAACGCTTTGTTGCCCGATTATCAAAATTCTGGCGGGAAAGGGAAGGAAAAGACTTGCACAGATAAGAAAAAAGGACGACCACGAAAATTTGCTACAATAACCGGCGAAGGTATTGTAATAACCGATGAGATTAAAAGAATTTTTGAGGTTAGTGTGAAGAGGTTTTATCATACTGCGAAGAAAAATCCTCTAGCAACGACCTATGAACAAATGCTTAAAACCTTCTTTGTGGCGGATTATCGATATGATAATGGCATAAAAAAGCCCATTCTCCTAGAACAAGATAAACTTCCGACACTAAGGCAGTTCCGATACTGGTACGAAAAGACCTATCAATCGGAAGAAAAACTTCGAAAAAGAAAAGGTAATCGGAGATACGAATTAGAGGATCGGGCAGTGTTAGGAACTTCCGTTGGTGAATTGTATGGACCTGGAACAAAATATCAGATTGATGCAACGGTTGCAGATGTTTATCTTGTCAGTTCTTTTAATCGAAATTGGATCATCGGTCGTCCTGTCATTTATGTAGTAATTGATGTATTTAGCCGTATGGTTGTGGGGTTGTATGTAGGACTAGAGGGACCATCGTGGCTCGGGGCAATGATGGCACTTGCCAATACTGCCAGCGATAAAGTTTCCTATTGTAAGCAATACGGTATTGAAATAACAAAAGACGAATGGGATTGTCATTACCTTCCTCAAACGCTATTAGCCGACCGGGGAGAATTAGAAGGGTACAATATCGAACGACTTATTTCTGTTTTTAATATGAAAGTAGAAAATACACCACCGTACCGAGCAGATTGGAAAGGAATTGTCGAACAGCACTTTAAGACCATTCATACAAAAGTCAAACCATTTTTACCTGGCATCGTGGATAGGGATGCCATAGTACGAGGTGATAGGGATTATCGTTTAGATGCCACGTTAACATTAGAAGAATTTACAAGCGTGATTATCCGATGTGTCCTCTACCACAATAATCACCATTGGTTGAAACACTATAATCAAGATGAAATGATGATTCAAGATGAGGTCCCGCTTATTCCTCGCGAATTGTGGAAGTGGGGTATAAAAAATCGTTCCGGCAAACTCCGTTCTTATTCAGAAGATATCGTAAAACTTAACCTTCTTCCAAGGGCAAAAGCTAGAGTGACGTATAAAGGAATTGAGTTTAAAAAAATGCGTTACAGCAGTGAAAGGGCATTAAAAGAAGGATGGTTTGGAGAAGCCAGACAAAAGAGTTGGCAAATCCCTATTTGTTATGATCCAAGAAACATGTCACACATTTATTTGCCTAGCGAAGACGGTCGAAGCTATGAAGTAGCTACTTTGCTTGATCATCAAAAAAAATATCATGGAAAAACAATCGAAGAAGTAGAATATTTGTTTGCTTATGAAACGTTGAAACACCAAGAATATTCTCATGAAGAAATTCAGCAAAAAGTGGATTTGGCAAGCGACATCGAACACATTGTTCAAAAAGCAAAGAAATTAGTTGATCAAGAAAAAGTAGAAATGAGTAATGCCCAAAAAGTCAAAGGAATTCGTTGGAATCGCTCAATGGAAAAAGAAGCGAGAAGGAAAGAAGAAGCCTTTTTATTAGCGGATTCTGACCAATCGACTCAAGGAGCTATTTCAGAAGAACATGTCGAAGACACGCAGCCGAAAAAGGGCGTTTCCAGAATCGAGTTATTACGACAAAAACAAAAGGAGAAGTTGATGCATGCAAAAAACAGCCAATGAAACACAGATTCTGCATGGTAAAACAGTAGTTGATGCGATTTATAGCCTGCAGAACGTCCAAGATTATGAAAACAATCCATTGATTGAAGCACTTCCTCCTATTCTTACGGAGGAAGAAGTAATTGAACAAATATCCGTATTCCCTCCATTTAATGAAAAAGAACGTTCGTTGAATGCTAATTATCGATTTCATTGTGTGCAGAGGCTGTTTCAATACTTTCAACCATTTGAAAAACATTTAGACCTTGAACAACGAATTTCAAGAGCCATCCGTCAAGGGTATCTGCACCGAAATCCAATGCAAAAAGAAGAAGTCATGAGAATTCATGAAAGTTACCAAGCGATAAAAGAGGGGAAATTTTTAAAGAGCTATCAAACAGAAACAAAACGAACAGCAGCTGGCTTTACGCTTATTGGTCTTTCAGGAATCGGAAAATCGACCGCAATTGAAAGAGTGTTATCTTTTTATCCGCAAATTATTAAGCATCATGAGTATCAAGGGAAACCATTTATTTTTACTCAGATTAGCTGGATGAAGCTGGACTGTCCGTTCGATGGTTCATTAAAAGGCTTATGTATAAGCTTTTTTGCAGAATTGGATCGATTGCTGGGATCCAACTATCTAAACAAATTTGGGTCGCAAAAAAATACTACAGATTTAATGTTACAACGAATGGCTCATCTGGCAAGTCTCCATGGGATAGGCTTACTCATTATCGATGAGATTCAGCACCTCAGTCTTAGTAAAAGTGGCGGATCGGACAAAATGCTGAACTTTTTCGTCACATTGGTTAACACCATTGGTATTCCTGTTTTGCTGGTTGGAACAAATAAAGCTGTTTCGGTTTTACAAAGTGAATTCCGGCAAGCAAGACGGGGAAGCGGGCAAGGGGATATGGTTTGGTCCCAGATGCCAAAAGATGAGTCATGGGAGTTATTTGTCGAAGGTATGTGGGAATATCAGTGGACAACCAATTATACACCGCTAACCAGTGAATTCAGTGATTTGATTTATGAGGAAAGCCAAGGAATCCTCGATATTGCTGTCAAACTCTTCATGCTATCACAGGTAAGAGCGATTGCGACAGGGGAAGAAAAATTAAGCAAACAAATCATCAAACAAGTGGCAAACGATAGCTTAAGGTTGGTTCGACCGATGTTAAAGGCATTGAGATCAGGAATTCCAAGTGAGATTGCCAAATACGAAGATATTCGTCCCATTGATATTGATGAGGAAATTGAAAAATATAAAGCCTCCATTGATTTGCAAGAAAAGATTCGCATTCAAAAGAAGATACAAGAACAAAAACGTCAAAAAAAGGAGCAATCTCTTTTAGAAGAGGTGACACTGCAACTGTTAGCTATGGACTTTGAGCCAAAAGAAGTCCAGACCGCCCTAAAGAAAGTCTTTAAAAAGTTTGACGAAGATATTGAAAAACCAATGGTGATAAAAGAAGCGGTAAAACTCCTTATTGAAAAGGATGAGAAGAAAGACAATGCTCAAATCAAAGCCAAGAAAGCCAAATCAAAATCGGAAAATTATTTGGGTCGCTTAATGGAAGAAGCAAGGAATAAGAAAAAATCAGTTCACGAATGGTTTCTTGATAAAAACATTGTCAAACAACCTTTAGATGATTTTTGGGAGGAGGATGACCATGCTACTTTGGTTTCCAACTCCGTATCCTGATGAGCTTCTATATAGCGTATTCGCGAGGTATCATGTGAGGTCCGGAAATACAAGTCCTAAAATGACGACCGAAGAATTGTTTGGAAAACGGACTATCCGATCAGTTTGGGACTTACCAGCCAATTTGAATACTTTGTTGAGTCGAATGGGGTCCTATTGGGATGGAGATAACCTAATTTTCAATCATACCATGTATTCGTATTATGCTGCCTTTTTACTTCCAAAGCAGGCGGAGCAAGTAAAAAAATCCATGATGGGGAATAAAGGGATTACCATCCACACCCGTATTGGAGTTTCAGCAAGTAATGTGAAAACAAAAACGAACCTTTGGGTGTGTAGTGATTGTATCAAAGAGGACATGGACAAGTATGGCGAAACGTATTGGCATCGTATCCATCAAGCTCCTGGCGTGTTTATTTGTCCAAAACATGAAACGATATTGGAAGAAACAACGGTATCTACAAAAACTGAAAACCAACACGAATATGTAATCGCAACCCCTTTTATTGAAAGAACGCGGGTGAACCTGGATGGGTTACAAAAAGAAGAACTTCAGTTGCTTTTAAAAATTGCTCAAATAACAGAGTCCTTGCTAACAAATAGTCATCTCCAGACACAAGATAATACCATTAGGGAAAAGTATGTTGAGCTTTTAAAACAAAAAGGATTTGCCAGTCCTAATGGGTTTGTAAAACGTGATAAATTATATCAGAGTTTTACTTCAAAGTTTTCCGACCGCTGTTTGGAACTTTTACAGTCTCCCGTATTGTTCGAAGAAACCAATTGGTTAACGATGATATTTCAAAAACACCGGAAGTCCTTTCATCCGATACGGCATATACTAGTCATGCTGTTTTTAGAAACCGACTTGGATCATTTGTTTAATAAAGAGCAGTATCATCCTTTTGGTAAAGGTCCTTGGCTATGTTTAAATGTCGCATGTCCCAATTATCATAAACCAGTTGTTACATCTTTAACCATAACCAGATGTTATGATACAGGGAAACCGGTTGGAACATTTCGTTGTGACTGTGGGTTTGTTTTTTCAAGAAGAGGACCGGATAAAAACAGTAATGATCGGTATCGTATTGGCACGATAAAAGAATACGGTAAGGTTTGGAAGGATAAACTGACCGAATTAGTGAACGAAGGGTATTCACTTACAGATATATCAAAAGAATTACAGACGGAACGAGCAACAATTAAAAAGTACGCTGCCGAATTAGGATTAAAAGTACCATGGAAATTACCGAAAATCGAAAAGGACAACCCAAAAGAGCTACTGGAACAATACGAAGACCAATTAGCGGAAAGAAAAAATAAATGGCTTGAACTACAAGAGTTATACCCTGAAAAATCAAAGACGGAATTACGAAAAATGGCACCTGATGTTTATGCGTTTTTGTACCGAAATGATCGTGATTGGCTTAATAAATATTCTCCTTCAAAGAAAAGAATTCAACCCCCTAAGCAACGTGTAAATTGGGACAAGCGAGATAAAGAAATCTTAAAAATGGTCAAGGAAGTTGTTCGGACATGGGATTTGGGAGCTGAGAAGCCAACAAGGATTACAAAGACGTCCATTGGCAAGAAAATCAATCAATTGTCCTTGCTTGAGAAAAAAGGTGATAAATTGCCCAAAACCATGAATTATATTTCTCAAGTAGAAGAAAGTTTAGAATCGTTTCAAATGAGACGAGTGGAATTTGTAATCGAGAAATTAAAACAAGAGGAACAACCTATCATTGAATGGCAAATTTACAAAAAGGCGGGGCTTCGCCCCACCATTTCGAATGAAGTAAAAAGGTTTATTTCGTTAAAGGTAACGGAGTATGAAACTGTTAATAAGAAACATGTTTGATTATCGAGTAAAATCCCTGTTTTTTCCACAATTTAACGATTTCCTATTATGCAAAAGCACTTTGTTAGCACAATAAGCGATAGAAGCCTCAGCAACAACATCTTCCGCTTGCAGTTTGCATCTTTAACTTGATACAATTATAATTGCCAAGCTTGGGCAACTTGGTGCTTCGGCTTTTTCGCCCTCGAGGTGTATAAATGTTCCGAAGATTGTCAGATTGGATGAAAAAAAGTGTCGGATTTAGTACGAAAGAATATTTTTCGCTAACACCACCGCATCATTACAAGGAGTATTCTTTGTTAGGTGTCAAGTGGAAGAAAAAAATTAAAAAGGATTAATAACGACACTGCTCTCTAGGGGGCTCCTCCCCCTAGGAGCTATATCCAATCGCCCTTTTTTTCATCCTTTAATTATTTTCTTTAAAAAATAAGATATTCCTTTTTATGAAGAGTATCTTTACATTAAAAAACGAACTTCAATCTCTAAGGTTCATTTTTTATCTTCGTTTTTTTGTCTTCTTATGCTATTGTACTGGATCTTAATATAAGGTTAGTCAGATTAGTTTAAATAGCGGCTTCCCAATTTATCAACCAATTTCCATACATATCCATGCTTTTATAAATAAATGATATATTCAGTTACGGTTCCTAACTTTTTTTGCCATTGAACAGAAATGAATAACTTTAATTTCTATTATGAGCAAGGGATATACCCTTGCTCTTTTGTATTTGTAGTTTATTACCAATTTTTATTGTGCAAACATTTTAAGAATGTATGTTCTTATTGGAGTATGTTTGATATAATATTTTTTAGAAAATTATTACGAAAAGGGGGAGATTGCGATGAGCGTACAATCACACATTGATAATTTAGCTAGTAAGTTAAATTTGAAGCAAGATGAAAAAGACAAAATAGAAAAATCAATCGCTACTTTATCAGACAGATTAAACAGGTATTTTGATGGTGAACTTACGGATCATTTTAAATTCGGCTCATATACTAGGGGGACTATTTTACCTAGAAAAGCAGATGAATACTCCGACGTCGATTATATGGTCATCTTCAAGAATCCAAACAATTATAAACCCCAAACGTTGCTTAATTATTTGAAGAGCTTTGTCAATTATTATTATCATAGTTCAGAAATTTATCAATCTCATCCAACGATTGTGCTCGAGTTAAATCATATTAAGTTTGAATTAGTTCCAGCAAAAAAAGACATTTGGGGTAATATTTACATACCATCTCCATCATCTTCTTTTGAAGAATGGATGAAAACCGATCCTAACGCTTTTAACAAAAAGTTAACTGATGCGAACGTGAAGTATTTTTATAAGATAAAGCCGTTGGTGCGTTTAATGAAATACTGGAATAGGTTAAATGGAAGTTATCTTTCTTCTTACGAATTAGAAAATTGGATTGTTGAAAATTATTATTGGAACTGCAACAATCTAAAGGATTTTGTGTATAGTACCTTCGAAAAACTGAGCTATAACTATAGCGATCCACAAGGTTATAAGGATAAAGTGGATAGAGCTAAAAAAATCATAGCTCAAACAAAAGAATATGAAAGGAATAATATGCCATACTCAGCAGAAGCGGAAATAAAGAAGTTATTTCCAGATTTTTAAAAGGAGAAAATATAACTATGACGACAGGACGTATTGATACAATAGATGCTTACTTTCAAAAAGTTTCTCGTGTTAACAAGTGGAATAGCTTCTTGTTTTGGTTTTCTGTTTTTTGTTCTATTGCTGTATTTTTTACTAATAATAAACCTACGGTTAATTATATAATGAATATTATATTTATTATTACTACTGTCTTATACTTTATTATCAATAACTGGCTAACCCTTTTTTTATTAAGAGAGGCACAGAATAAAAGAAGGATACATCTGTTGTCTGATTCACTGGGGGTAAATCTGGATGATGAACAAACAAATTTATATTATAACAATTCACAAAGTCCTTCGATTATACGTCTAGGTGTTAATGTATTTGAAAACTCCTTATTTACATGGAGAATAACTGAAGAGATGGCAAAAAATGAAAGGCTAAAAGTATCACTGTATGTATTGATTTGGTTACTTGTGATGCTCATTCGGGAGGTAAATTTGAACTTTATCGCAATAATAGCCCAAACATTATTTACTTCTGGCTTAATTGTTAATTACGTAAAGTTGGAAATTTTAAGAAACTCATGTGCCCAATTATTCAATGAGTTTAGACAAATCTTTTTAATAAATGGTTTAAACACTAATCATCAGATTGTTGCTACCATACTAAGTCTTGTCTTTCGATATGAAACAGTTGTCGCCAGTATGGGGGTTCATCTATCCAGTAAAATTTTTCACAGGATAAATCCAGCGGTTACAGATGAATGGGAATCGGTAAAACGAAACTTGCATTTATAAAATAAATCGACATAGTTTAGTACCCGACTTTATTTTTTACGAAATGTAAAATCGAACGTAAGAATGCGGGTTTTATCGTTTCACAGTACCCAACTTTTTTGTAATTTAACACATGGATTACGGTGTACGTAATCGGACGTGTGTTTTTTATATGAATGTATGCTATACCTTGTTGTTTCGTTTGTTTTGCTGATACAGTTGTACGATTTGTTCCTCTCGTTCGCTAATGATGACTTTTGGAACAGGCGTCGGTTTTTTGTTTTGATCGATGGCGACCATCGTTAAAAAGCATGTCGTTGTTAAGTGATGTTCGCCTGTAAATAAATCTTCTGTTTCGACTTTGACGAATACTTTCATGGATGTGCGTCCGGTCGAGTAGACGAATGCTTCGAGTTTTAAAATGTCACCTACTTTTGCAGAAGAAATAAAGTCAACTTTGTCAATCGAAACGGTAACGACTGCTTTTCGTGCATGGTGCATGGCGGATATTGCTGCAAGTTCTAAAAATGTTCTGATCACTTTTACAGTAAAGAAGAGCTGGGATGGTTTGAACTCCCTATTTTTCCTATGCACATCGATCTTAAATGATAAAGTACAATCTTCGATTAAAAAATTAAATTTTTACTTTATATAAAATTAATGTAAAAAAATGTTGACAGTTTTTTTTTTTTTAATATTAAGTCAAATCAACTATTCAATTCACTTGGCGACTGACATGCATTTAATGTACTAATCTTGAGGGAGGATGCACTTACTTCCTTTAGGTTTTTCAACGGGAGTGAAATTATGTTCAATCCAGAACTTTATTTTTATTACATTTTGTTAATTATTTTTTCAATTTTTACTTATTTATTCTATAGAAGAACAAAAGATTTATTTAAAACACTCCTTATCACAATTACTGTACTTTTTTTTGTATCCGTAGTTTGCAGTATTAGTTTAGCGCTCAATTATTATCAATCACTCAAACCAAGTACAGAAGGTATTGGAATTTCCAATGTAGTCTCATATTGGCTAATAGGGGAGGATGCTTGGGCACCAGTGTGGACTATTCAACTATTTAAAAAGGCTTATTCCGTTTCTTTATGGATTACACTTATTTTGCTTAGTTTTCTCATCATTCTTTTATTCATGAAAAAAACAAAACGAAAGATATGAACTAAAAATACTGCACGCACGAAAAAAACAGCTCCAATAGCCATTTGCTCCCATGTTTTGACCATTTTGTCCGCACTCATTCTTCTCGCAAGCCATCTGGCAATAAGCTAAGCGGACAGGATGGAGCTCAGAAAGTTTTTTTCATATTTTTCTAATTGTACAGAGTGATAAAAACCACACGCCATTGATTACGATGCATGTAATCGGGCGTGTGGTTTTTTCATGTAAACATTTATGCCTTGTTGTTTCGTTTGTTTTGCTGATACAGTTGTACGATTTGTTCCTCTTGTTCGCTAATGATGACTTTTGGAACAGGCGTCGGTTTTTTGTTTTGATCGATGGCGACCATCGTTAAAAAGCATGTCGTTGTTAAGTGATGTTCGCCTGTAAATAAATCTTCTGTTTCGACTTTGACGAATACTTTCATGGATGTGCGTCCGGTCGAGTAGACGAATGCTTCAAGCTTTAAAATATCGCCTACTTTCGCGGACGAAATGAAATCAACTTTGTCAATCGAAACGGTGACGACTGCTTTTCGTGCATGGCGCATGGCGGATATTGCCGCAATTTCATCAATATAAGCCAAAACGGTACCACCAAAAATTGTGCCGAGATGGTTCGTATCAGAAGGCAATACGAGCCGTGTTTGAATCGTTTTCGACTGCTCGACGCTCACTTCCATGATTTCATCCCTCCGTACGCCAAAAGACGCTCGCGGTATTCGTGTGCGGCCTCCACCATCACTTGAAGTGCGGCAATCGTTTCTTCTTCTTTTCGCGTTTTTAATCCACAATCGGGATTGACCCAAAATTGTTCTGGACGAAGAACGCGAAGTGCTCGTTCGATTTGCTCGCTTAGTTCTTCTTTTGTCGGAATGCGCGGGCTATGAATGTCATACACCCCTAAGCCAATTTCCTTTTGATACTCATATGTCTCAAATGATGAAACAAGTTCACCATGGCTTCGTGACGATTCAATAGAGATGACATCCGCATCGAGCTCATCAATGATATGCATCATATGTTCAAACTGTGAATAGCACATATGTGTATGAATTTGCGTTTCCTCTTTCACCGATGAGGTAGCGAGGCGAAACGCCATAACAGCATCTTTCCAATATGATGCATGTTTCTCTTTTTTGAGCGGCAATCCTTCCCGTAACGCTGGCTCATCGACTTGAATGATGCGTATCCCTTCTTTTTCTAACTGCAATACTTCCTCACGAATGGCGAGGGCGAGCTGCATCAGCACATGTTTTCGTGAAATATCGTCACGAACGAACGACCAGTTTAAAATGGTTACAGGACCTGTTAGCATTCCTTTGACAGGTTTATTCGTCAGCGACTGAGCATACACGGTTTCTTCTACGGTCATCGGTTGTTGGTAGGCAATATGACTAAAAATAATAGGTGGACGAACACAACGCGATCCGTATGATTGCACCCAACCGTTTGTCGTGCATGCCATCCCTTGTAATTTTTCGCCGAAAAATTCAACCATATCTGTGCGTTCAAATTCACCGTGAACAAGTACATCAAGTTGTAGCTGTTCTTGAATCTTGATCCATTTTGCAATTTCATTCTTTATAAACGACTTGTATTGCTTGTCGTTCCATTCGCCTTTTTTCCACTTCATCCGAGCTTGGCGCACGTCGCTCGTTTGCGGGAAGCTTCCAATCGTCGTTGTCGGCAACAGCGGAAGTTGTAAATGGGCTTGTTGTGCTTTTTTTCTTTCATTGTAAGGTGTTCGGCTTAACGGAACGGTTGAAATGTCATTTGTTTGTTCTTGTTGTTTGCGGAACTTGGCTAAATAACTGTTTGTTTGTTCATCGTATTTAATTAGCTGGTCGATCGTTACGTTTCCGTTCATATACTCTGTCAGCATACGTATTTCATCTAATTTTTCATCGGCAAATGATAAAGCCCCAGCAAGCTCCGTTGGCAATGTATGTTCATGTTTTGTTGTGACAGGGACATGCAGTAAGCTGCAAGACGGTTGAATGATCAGTTGTTCGGCAACGTTTGCTAAATGATGAAGAAGCTTCGCTTTTTGCACAAGCGAGCTTTTCCATACGTTTCGACCATCTACAATGCCAGCAACTAATATTTTATCTTTTGGAAATCCGTGTATGTTTATATTTTTTACGTTTTCGCCATCGTCATGCACGAAATCAAGCCCAATGCCTGCGACAGGTAAAGCAACGATTTCACGATAATGCGATACGCTATCAAAATACGTTTGTAAAATAAGGTTTATATTTGGCACATCGCGATGGAAAACGTCGTATACATGACGAAATGCATCGATGATATCATCGTCTATATCTTGCACGAGAATCGGTTCATCAATTTGTACGAATGACACGCCCGCTTCGCTTAGTTGTTTGAATAATTCCACATAAACAGGAACTAATTGTGCGAGATGTTTGCGCCACTCGTGTCGCTCGTATTGCTTAGAAAGCAAAAGAAACGTAATCGGTCCAAGCAACACAGGTTTTGTTTCTAAATCGAATGTTTCTTTTACAAGGTTGTATTCTTTCAATGGGCGATTCTCCACTAATCTTGGCTTCGTTTGCCCGATTTCAGGCACGATGTAGTGGTAATTTGTATTAAACCATTTCGTCATTTCCAAAGCATGTTGTCCATTTGTGCCGCGTGCCATCGCAAAATATTGTTCGAGCGCATTGTCTATTTGTTGAAATCGCTCTGGAATATACCCGAACATAAATGCTGTATCTAACATGTGATCGTATAAAGAAAAATCTCCGATTGGAATGAGGTCGATTCCTTTCTCAACTTGCTTGCGAATCGAATCAAGTCGAATGTGTTCCATCGTTTTTATGAATTGCTGTTCGTTGATTTGCCCATTCCAAAAAGATTCTAACGCTTTTTTCCATTCTCTTTTTTCACCAATGCGCGGATACCCTACATTTGAACTACGGATGAACAAGTTAAGCACCTCCAGTCATTTATATCCCAATCAAGCGAAAAAGCCCTCTTCCAAGCAGAAGGAGGGCATAGCTAGCTCGTATTGAGATACATGAAGTGCCTCAAGATCATATGTCCTCACTCCTCCCTATGACGCGTAGGTCGTAAGTGCATACAACAGGCAGGTCTCCTGACTTAGCTTCATCGCTGTTTATCTCCTTCCCATTTCAAATGAAACAGTGGATTGTGATAAACAACTCTGCATCACAGTGGCGCGACCGTGTTGGATTTTCACCAAACTTCCCTTTTAAGATTCACAGCATGTGTGAACCACCTGTTGCGTGAACTTATTATTTCATTGTATAAAATTCAGAATAAACGAACTTTTTGTTTTTTTCAACTGAAATGTTTTTTTGTGTGGATGGTTTTGAGAGATGTAACGCCGTAGTTAATGGTTATATTTTTCTTTTAAGTTAATATTGATATTTTATTGATAATTTTATGTTAAAAAGTATTGATTTTTTTGTTATAGTTTTACATGTATAAAAATTAAATTATTTCAAATAAATCAAAAAAAGGGGTGGTTTTTATTTGTTGTAAAAACATGTATCGGACAAGTGATGTGTTTTCCTAAAAAAAGAATGTGGAAAAATCATTGATTTGCTGATTCTTCCTCACAAGCGTCAGTAGCGACTGTTATAAAAAATCAAGTACAACTTTTGGTGAGAATTCATATATAAACAAAAATTCAAAAATACATGATGGATTTTGTCGGAAAATATTTTTTGGCATCCCTAAGGTGCAAGAAGTTTTGGTATATCAATATTCCTAAAGGAAGGAGTTATTGGCATGGAAAAGTACTATTTAAACCCAGTTTTTATAGGGGATTTAGATCCAAACGAAAGTAATTTTATTAAAATAACAATTCCTGTTCCGAATAGAGAAGTGAAGCTTAGCCATGGTGAGTTTATTTCGTTAATTAAAGCTTTTAAAAGCAAAGAATATGTTGAAAAAAATGAACTCACCGCTATTTTCAGTGGGACACAAATTCAGTATTTACTGGAACAGGAGCTAATCAAGAAAGAGCCATTTGATAATACTTATGCAGAGGGCATTCAGCAGTGGATAGATTATGGATGGCATGAGGCTTTAATATTCCATCTAATATCAAATAGAGTTGAATATGAAGACGATGATTGGGACTATAACAAAACTATAAATATGAGGAATGAATTAATTAATAGATATTCCGATTTTTTATGTACCTATCTACCTCTTGATAATGTCTATGAGGTAAAATTATCTAATGAAGTAAAAAGTTATCTCATGTCTCTTTTGAAAAGGCTCTACTGAATAGGAGATCTAATCAACCATGGAGTAAGGATAAATTTACACTAGATGATCTTTCTGAAATACTTTATATATCTCTTTATAAGTTTAGAGAAAAAAGAAAAGTTAATGCAAAAATCTTAGAGGATAAAAATATAGAAAGTTACCACAAACTATATGAGATGTCTTATGTAGATTCTTTTTACTTATATGTTATTTCTTATGATATTGAAGGATTGGAAAATGGTATATATTTTTATGATATTTTAAACCACAAGTTGCTTTTAATAAAAAAAGGCTTATTTAGAAATGAAGTTACAGAAATTTGTATTGGTCAAAAGTTGGCTGGAAGCGGTAAAGTATCCATTGCATTAGCGATTGATTGGCTTCCTTATATGATAAGATATCAACATGAGAGAGCGTACAGAAATTTATTTATAGCTGCAGGTCAAATAATGCTAGGCACACATTAGACATATTTGCAACTCATAATAATAAAATATTATATTTGTCACCATTACTCGATGATTGGGAAATTGTAGAGGATTTTCAGTACGATGATTCTCTGTTGATAGTTACATGCACCTGTGAAAGGATGCAGTGGAAATATCGAAACCATATATTTTATAGGGACATATTATTAGAGTTGGGTCACTTAAAGGAAATTCTTGAATTTTTGGGCATCAGAGAAACAAAACGAGATAAAAAGCGAGAGATAGTGAATGAGTTTAATAGATGCCTTAATTTTAGGGATTTTTACACAGAGGTGAATTGCATATATGAAATCGATAGATAGTAACATAGATAAGAATATAGTAATTTTACTAATAAGCTTTTGTTTTTTAAGTGTAGGTGATAGAATTTTTCAATTTTATTGTATATTTTTTATATTTGAATACTATCCCAAATTAATTGTCTTGATGACAGCTGCTTTATTAATAGGGAATATCATTGCATTTCCATTGTTTAAGATAATGAGAACATTAATAGGTGATCACCATTTATTTATTACTGCTCTTATTATTAAGTGTATATGCTATTTGACTGTCCCTTATTTTTTCGAAAATCACTTTTCTTTTTCTTTTTTTCTTCTAGCTATTGAAGCTTTTATGGATATCGTGACTTTGCCATATATTTATAGTTACATAGATAAAAGAATAGCTTCTTCATTTTATGGAGTTGCTGCGAAAATTGATTTAATAGATAGATTGACCTTAGTTTCAAGCCCTTGGATAACAACTGCTATAATTAAGTATATCCATCAATCATCTATAGGGGTGATAACTTCTGTTTGCGTTTTAGTTTCAATTTTCTATTTTATGAAACAAAAAACAGAGAGTGTAAAAAGTGTATCAGAAATTAAAGGATTAAAATTGATATGGAAAAATAATCTTATATTAAGTAAAGAAATTAAGTTGTTTTTGCTTGTAGGGATAGTTACTACATTTGTTACTTCTTCCTTATTAGATGTAATTCTACCTGCTGTTGCTCTTATAGATATTAAATCAGACAATAGTTTATTAATGTTCGCCACACTAGAATCCATATTATCAATTACTTTTATTTTAGCTAGCTTAACACTTGTGAAAATTAAACCGAAGGCAAAATATCTTATATTTTCAATACTTTTTATGGGGACGGCGTATTTTTTACTTGTCTTCGAAAACTTCCTAATAAGGGCGGGCTCATTAGTATTATTGGGTTTCTTTTTTACAATGTATAAATTAAATATATTAAATCTGTATAAAAATTATACTGATAAAGAAAGCTTTGCTGAGATTTTATTACTTAGGAATTCACTGCTTTTTATTATAGCATCTTTGTCCAAATTGATTGTTTCAGCAACTATATCTTTAACCGAGAAGTTAGAATATGTATTAATATTTAATGGCTTGGTTCTCTGCTTCCTAACAATTTATATATATAAACCTATGATGCTAGTTGGGCGTCAGTCCGAGTGTGACAAGTGACCAGCCAAATGCCATCAAATGCGATTGTATTTGATAATCTAAAATTGAGCCACTTTTCAACGGTTCGATCACATAAATCTCCGTTTGTCATGGACACGCCCGACCTATAAGCTCGTCAAAGGCGATCCGGTGCTTCAAGCAGCCTTTGAAAAAGAACTCGAGTTTATAAAAAAACTAATCATGGAAGAAATCGTTCTTCTTCATGTCGATGAGACGTATGTTCGTGCCTATCAGGCGCTTCGTACGACATGGGCAGAAGTAGGCAATCAAAAACAAGTCCGGGCTACGGTCACCACGCTCACGTGTCCATTTTTGGCGCAGTCGACGTGCAACAAGGGGACGTCGTGTTTCATCGTGCTTCATGACGTTTCTAGACTTTTTACATTTGTTGAAAGAGAAATATGCGAATCGATTCATCGTGCTTGTGTTGGACAACGCGCGTATTCATCATGCCAAGATGGTGCGAGCATTCCTTGATAGTGAAAAAGGTACTACTTTTCACTTTATCTTTTTGCCACCGTATTCCCCACAGTTAAATCCCATTGAACGGCTATGGAAGTGGCTAAAAGATGAAGTCATTGCCAACGTCTTGCATAAAGATCAGAACGATATCGCCCAATCGATTACTCGGTTTGAACAGCACGTCTTACAGCACCCAGATGAGGTGTTGCGCCGCATCGGGTGTGTTGTGTGAATCAGAGGTTAAAATGTCAATTTGAATGTATATATCAATTGTTTAGGATTGCACTTACCATTTGCGAATATCCCCTACTTCTTCACTTTCTAGGATCTTAATTCCTTGTTCATTAACTATATCTATATACTCTGCGCTACTTTCAATATAAAAAGCAATATAATTATACTTAATATCCTTATAAGAAAAACTGTTTGTAGATTCTGATGTAGTGTTGCCGTATATAATTTTTACTGTATTTTTATTTAATTGGATATCTTTGATAACTAGCTCACTATTATCTAAATAGCTGTTTCTTGCAATTAGGATCGAAAAGATATATCCGTCTTGAATCCCTCTCTCTCTTTTAATTACCACCACATCTCTTTTTTGAAGAGACTTTAGTATTTTGGAGAAGAAGTATATCTTACCTATAAAGCTTTGAACTTTTAGATTGAACATTTTATTTTGTTCTAGTTTAAATTTTGTTATATTCAATATTAAACAACCTTTCACTTTAATATATCACGTGTGTTGATTAACCAATAATATCCATAAAAACATAGAAAAAAGAGCACCTTTCCTGTAGAATGTAAGTAACCACACAAACAAACCCAGAAAAGAGGTGCTCTCTATGAACAAGCATACCACACTCCCAAATTTGATGCAAAAAATTGTGTCAGACGAAGACATTCAAACCATCACAGAAGCAGTCGATTATCACGACCCATCTCGTAAATTTACCGTACGTACGTTAATCGACTTTTCCCTTCTCGCTGCTGTCCATGAGTGGAAGAGTTTTCGTCATGGTGCCGATGTGGCGCCCACTTACCAATTGCCGCGTTTTCATTATTCGACGGTGGCAAACAAGGCGAAGGAGATTCCATATGAAATCATGAAGCGTTTGTTTGCACTAATCATTTCGAAGTGTAATCGCAAAACACGGCGATCTCTTCGATTCCCGAAACCTCTTCGCATTGTCGATTCGACAACGGTGACAGTCGGAAAGAACCGCCTATCATGGGCGCCTTATCATGGGGAACGATCAGGGATTAAACTGCATGTCGCTTATTCTCCTGAACATCAGTCACCAATGGATGCCATAGAAACAACCGGTCTACGCCACGATGGTCCTGTCGGGGAAGCGTTGACACATCCGAAGCAAATTCTTGTGGAAGATCGGGCGTATTTTAAAATCGAACGGATCGACCAATTTGCCGAAAATGGACAACTTTTTGTCATTCGCATGAAAGAAAATGTAGAGATTCATCGTCGTCACCGTTTACAGCGTCTTGTTTCTTCCGATTCCAATGTCATCGCTGATTTTACTTGTCAGCTAGGAACGAAGCCATGCCGTTCGAAGAAACGTCATCGAGTGGTCATCTTTCGTGATGCCCGTGGCAAGGAGATTCGCGTTGTAACGAATGTCTTTGACGTATCGGCAGAAAAGATGGCCGACATGTATCAAGAGCGTTGGGCAGTCGAGGTCTTTTTTCGATGAATCAAGCAATACTTGAATGTACCTACCTTATTTGGGACAACAAAAAACGCCGTCTACAATCAGCTGTTTGCGGCGTTCATTGCCTATGTGTGATTGAGATGGCTATATGACCGAACAGAGAAACGAACGCAAACCACCCTCACGTTCATTTCTTTCGTTCGTCGGGTTTTATTTGGGCAACTTCCGCTCGATTGGAAATCAGAGATGGTAGCTGTCTTATTTGAGCATGCCCATTTTTATGGGAGAAGTATTCCTAATTTTGGATAATCAACAGCCGTGATAGATGGATTTTTCAAAGACTTTGTTTTTTTTGATCTTCTAGTATTTTATATGGCTACAATTATGGTGGTTCTTCACCACAAGTTGTACTTGATCATTTAAGATAGGTGTGCATAGAGAAAATAGAGGGTACAAAAAATGCGAATTTTCCTGTACGGTAAAGGTGACCAAACCAAACCATGGAGGAAAATTCACATGTACTCTCAGTTTATCAAATGTCTTTTGTTATAACAAGTTTATAATTGTATATAATTTTCGCAATTTACATCAATTAAATTCTAAATTGTATAATATTAAGATAGGTCAAAGGGGGATGGATTACATGAAAACGTTAAAAGTCGTTATTTGTTTATCATTTTTACTTTTATCTCTAGTAGGTTGCTCAGGACAACAAACAAACCCAAAGGAACAGGGAGCAAATCAAATGAATCAGTTTTATAAAGAAATGCAGGAAAAGGCTACAGAAATTTTAAAGGAAAACAAAAATGCTGATATACTTGCACATGGCTACTCTATTTATATGAATGCAAAGCACATAGAACAAATGGATAACTCCAATATAAAAACTGGGGAGAAGCTTTTTGATATTCACTTAACTTATAAAAAAGGAGAACCTTTTGAACAAGGAATGGCAACAAAGCTACCTGTTGGAACTGAAGTTTATCTTCCTGCCGAAAAGCAAGAACGTCCTATTTTAATAGCTGTTGTAAACGGAAAAGAAGAAGTATATTTCGAGATATTTAACCCGATAAACAACGATTCAAAATAATATAAATGCTAAAACGTTTATGTTTGGCTTTAATTTTACCAATCGCTCCAACATGTTCGCTATGTGTTCAAAAGCAAAGATGAGCAACAGGCGAAACGACGCTTGAAGGCTTGGATTCATCGGTATTTGTTTTGTCCTTGTTCCGTTGTTCGTGCCATCGCAAAATCACTCGTCAAACGAACAGACGAAATGATATCGTGCATTTTATCCCATTATTCGAATGGGAAGATGGAGGGAACGAATAACAAGATCAAGCTGATGAAACGTCGGGGATACGGATACCGAAATATCCAGCGTTTTGCACTGTGGGTTCGGCTAGAAACAGCTAACATACTTTCATGACAGGTGCAAGTACATCTTTTGGTGATGAACCCTTGAAATTACTTTTTGTTTTGCTATAGTTTTACATATATAAAAATTAAATTATTTATAATAGACAAAATATTCTTATGAATTAACACTGGTTTTTTGTAATTACTTATATCTCTAATATGCCGTAAAACCAACAAAAACTTAAAGTGTGACAACTGTATTTGATAATCTAAAATTGAGCCACTTTTCAACGGTTCGATCACATAAATCTCCGTTTCCGACCTATAAGCTCGTCAAAGGCGATCCAGTGCTTCAAGCAGCCTTTGAAAAAGAACTCGAGTTTATAAAAAAACTAATCATGGAAGAAATCGTTCTTCTTCATGTCGATGAGACGCATGTTCGTGCCTATCTAAACATGGATTAGTCAAATAACACTCGCTTTTATGGCGAGATTTTTTTATTTTTTCGCTTTACATTGACGTTACGTAAACGTTTATAGTGAAATTGTCAGGAGGTGATTGGATGGAATATACGGTGCAACAGTTAGCGAAATTGGCGGGGGTGACGAGCCGAACGCTAAGGTATTACGATGAAATCGGTCTGTTGAAACCGGCAAGGGTTAATGCATCAGGCTATCGCATATACGGACAAAAAGAGGTAGACCGGCTCCAACAAATTTTGTTTTATCGCGAGCTTGGTGTGGGGTTAGAAACGATTAAGCAAATTGTCACATCCCCGTCATTTGATGACGTACAGGCGTTGAAGCAGCATCGTGAAAAACTCTTGGCAGAACGGAGGCGGTTAGAGGCGCTAATCGCCAATGTCGAAAAAACACTATTAGCGAAGGAAGGGAGAATCGTGATGAGCGACAAAGAAAAATTTGAAGCGTTTAAACAGCAGCTTATTGACGAAAATGAACAAACATACGGCAAAGAAATTCGGGAAAAATACGGTGACGAGCAAGTGAACAAATCGAACGAAAAAGTAAAAAACATGACGCAAGCCCAGTACGAAGAAGTGACAAAACTAGGCGAGGAAGTGTTGCGTGTATTGTATGAAGCATTTTTGACTGGCGATCCAGCAGGGGAGCTTGCACAAAAAGCAGCAGATTTACACCGTCAATGGTTAAGCTATTTTTGGGATCATTATTCAAAAGAAGCACATGCAGGATTGGCGCAAATGTATGTAGATGACGAACGATTTAAAGCATACTACGATCAAAAACAATCAGGAATGGCGGAGTTTCTTCGTGACGCCATTTTCATTTACACAGGCAAAAAGTAGGCAGGCATAAGCCTGTCTTTTTTACATTGTAAAAGTTTGAGAAAAGATGTATATTTAAGTGAGAATGATAATCAAATTTAAAAGGTGATGCCGATGGAACAAGTATATGATGTGACAATTATTGGAGGTGGGCCGGCAGGGCTGTACGCTACGTTTTATAGCGGTCTTCGTGAAATGAAGACAAAACTGATCGAATACCAGTCACAGTTAGGTGGGAAGTTGCATGTATATCCCGAAAAAATGATTTGGGATGTTGGGGGGCATGCACCGATTACTGGAGAGGAGCTACGTAAGCAACTTGTCAAACAAGCACTAACGTTCCATCCAACAGTTGTACTAAACGAAAAAGTAGAAACAATCCGTCGAAGAGGAGACGGCATATTTCTTCTACAAACAGCATCTGGGCAACAACATTTATCGAAAACAGTCATTATTGCGGTAGGGAGTGGAATACTGAAACCGCAAAAGCTCCAAGTTGAAGGGGCAGAAAAATTTGAGATTACAAATTTACACTATACGGTGAAGTCGTTGAAGCAGTTTAAAGAGAAAACAGTTATCATTTCAGGGGGTGGCAATACGGCAATTGATTGGGCAAATGAACTTGTGCCGGTTGCGAAAAAAGTATACGTCACTTATCGCAATGAGTCGTTAAAAGGACATGAAGCGCAAGTGACGCAGTTGTTAAATAGTTCAGCTACTTGCTTTTTCCATACGTCCATTACTAAGCTAATTGCCTGTTCCAACCATGAAGTGATTGAGCGGGTGGTGCTGACAAATCATGAAACAGGTAATGTGTTTGAGCTTGATGTAGATGACGTCATTATTAGCCATGGGTATGAACGGGATGCTTCATTGCTTGTGAATAGCGAGTTGCCAATTCAAATGATAGACGAATATTATATTTCAGGGAACGCAAAAGGGGAGTGCTCCGTTCCAGGTTTGTATGCGGCGGGGGACATTTTAAAATATGATGGGAAGTTATACTTGCTTACCGGGGCGTTTCAAGATGCAGCGAATGCGGTCAATAGTGCGAAGCGATTCATTGAGCCAACCGCTGATCCGCACGGGATGGTTTCATCTCACCATGAAGCATTTAAAGAGCGAAATCGACAATTAATGAAACAAATGTTAAATAAATGACAGGATGTATAAACTCGTTTGTTTCAACACAAACTTTCGGTAAAACAAACGAGGTGAACATCGTGTTCAAACAACGGAATATATGGATGATCGTGTTGACGCTGTTTATATTAACAGCGTACAGCCAACCACTAACCGTAACGACAAAGCAAATTAAACATACGAATGAACTGATGGAAGTAGACTTAAACATTCCCGTTGTATCCGGTTCAAACAATCGATCGTTTCAGCGGCACGTCAACCGCCTGTTGAGAAAGGAATCGCTTGATTTAAAGCGCGAAGTCGAAAAAGAAGCGCGTGAAAATATGGCAATAAGCAAAAAAGAAGGGTTTCCTTACCGCTTGCATGCTGCGGTCAGCCGTTTTGATGTGACATATAACGAACATGGCATATTAAGCATCCCGGTGACGTTATATAGCTATACAGGCGGTGCGCACGGAATGACAGTTAAAGTGCCAAATAATTTTGATTTTCATGAAGGAAAATCGTTACAACTTAGCGATTTATTTAAAAAGGGAACGAACTATAAGCAAGTGATTACGAACGAAGTGATTGCACAAATAAAAAAAGAAAACGACTTGTATTTTGATAATGCCATCGATGTTGTAAAAAAGATGCCAAATGATCAGCCTTACTATATAACAAGTGACGGCATTGTCGTTTATTATGGATTATACGAGATTGCCCCGTACGCGGCTGGCATTCGTGAATTTCTTATTCCTTTTTCGATCTTGCAGCCATATATGAAAATCAAGCTAGCGCGATAAGAGCGCTAGCTTAATTATTGTTGGGAGGTAACAACCTCTTTTTTCGTCGTTTTTGTCATGGCTGCCCAACCCTCAAGAGCTAGGAAAATGCATAAAACAAAAAGGACGAAAGCTGATCCGGCTAGTAACCAATTTTGCGTTAAGGCATTTTGATACATTAAAACACAAAGGGCAGCGATAGTTACAACGAGCATAAACACCATCGGGATGACAACATAAAACGATTTCGCTCCTATTTTCATAAGCCATGCGGAAACAGCTAGCAAAGCGAGCGCCCCAAGCATTTGGTTGGCTGCTCCAAAAAGCGGCCAAACGGATTGCCATGTTCCTGACAAAGCAAGTGCACCAGCTCCAATGAGACCAACTGTTGTTGCAACATGGTTATTTTTTAGTGCCGTTGTACGTTCTTCGCCTAGCTCTTGGATGGCATAGCGCATTAATCGTGTTGCTGAATCTAAAGTTGTTAATAAAAATGCTGATGCGGTAAGGGCAGTAAATGTTATTGCTGTCGCCTCCGGAATGCCCACATGGGACATAAAGTAGCCGACACCAGCAGAGAATGTGCCGATTGGTCCACCAAGTTCACTCATGCGTGTAGCGAAGTCTGCTTGTGTTAAATATGCGACTGTGCCAACCGAGATAATAGCTAAAAAGCTCTCTAACAACATACCACCATAGGCGATGAACTTTCCGTTTTTCTCATTATCAAGTTGTTTTGCGGTTGTACCAGATGAAACGAGCGAATGAAAGCCGGAAATGGCACCGCAGGCAATGGTAATGAATAAAATTGGGAATAAAAACCCGAGTTTTTCATGGTAAAATCCGGTGAACGCTGGGAACTTGATAGTTGGTGCAGCGATAATCATGCCGATAGCTGCCCCAGCAATCATACCGTATAACAAAAATGAGTTTAAATAATCCCGTGGTTGCAGCAAGACCCAAACAGGCAATACCGACGCAGCGTATGCGTAACCGAGCAAAATGAGCGACCATGTTGTTGCGCTTAAAGAAAGAGGGTATTGAATGCCTAACCATACTGATAACAGCATGGCAGCAACGCCTAATACACTAGCAAAGGCTAAGTTCATTCTCATTTGATTTACGAGAAAACCGAACACAATCGCGATACCAAGAAATAAAACAGATGCCGTAGCAGCCTGTGGGACAGCAACAAATGTATTCGCAACTAAAATAATAAATACCCCGACGACGAGCATGAGCGTCGCGATAGAGAAAGTCAAAAACAATACTTGTCCACGATTACCCATATATTGTTTAATAATCATTCCGATCGATTGTGCTTTATGGCGAATAGAAGCTTGTAGCGATGTATAATCATGGACGCCCCCGATGAAGATACCTCCAATCATAATCCATAAAACAGCCGGAACCCATCCAAATACTGCTGCCGTGATCGGTCCGACAATCGGGCCACCTCCAGCAATTGTAGCGAAATGGTGTCCAAGCAAAACAGGTTTTTTTGCTGGGACGTAATCTATGCCGTCATACATTTCGTGTGCCGGTGTTTTACGATCACCGTCTACTTTCAATTGTTTTTCAAGAAAACGTCCATATGTGAAATAGGCGATAAGTAAAATAATTCCACAAATAAGAAGCAACGTTAATAAATTCAATTCGTACCCTCCTCAAACGGTTTTTCGAAAACATCTGTTAACGGAAGAGCTTTCCGATGAGTAAATCGTTCTTTTTTGTTTAAAGCGATGATGGCCAAATAACATTCGAGCCAACCGTGTAAGCCGAAACGAATAAATCGCAGCTTTCGAAAACGTTTCACCTCCTTTATGGCATCAACATGTGCCTCCGGTGCGACAATTGCCCCGATAAAAACGGTAGACATATGATCTTGATGACTAGATAGGTAATTTGGCAGCGAGCGAACGAATGCTTCAGAAAACTGTATGACGTCCTCTTTTGTCACTATGTCGTTCTTTGGCCATACAAAAATAAATTGTTCATTTTCGACGGCCCAAATTTTAGACTTTTTTGTCATAAAATATTTCTCATCACGCCGATGGTAATGAGCATAAAAAGGTAGAGAAAATGCTTCAAGTTTTTCATCCCGATAAATATCGAAATAGGGTGTAAGAATGGTTGATAGCGTATGGATATAGTTGTTTGTGTTCATTAGTAGTCACCTTTTTAATTTTCTGAATATTATTATATTTATAAATGTAAAACATTTCAATAGTTTCATTTATTTTTCCTAAAATTCTATTTAATAGTTTGATAAATGTATTTTATTTTTCTGAAAATTATGTTAAAATACACTCAAAAAGGAGTTGCATGCATGGTTGAGAAGCAGCTAAAGGACCGCATTATTGAAACGGCGCTTACGTTGTTCGAAAAGTATGGATATCACGGGGTGACGGTTGACCGCATTGTTGCGGAGTGCGGCGCGTCAAAGGGAGGATTTTACCATAACTTTAAGTCAAAAGATGAACTGCTTTATCACATTCATGATGTATTTATTACGTATGTGCTAAATAAAGCACAAGAAGCATATGTAAAATATAAGACGCCGACAAAGCGGTTATGTGCGATCATTCGGTCGTTTGTAAGGGTTTTTCATATTTATAAACCGCATATTACGGTGTTCAATCAAGAGGCGGCGTATTTAAAGCCGGAATATGCTGAAAAAATTAACGAAAAACGTGAGCAGTATAAGCAAATTATTTTTCAAGTGCTTCGTGAAGGTATTGAAGCAAAACAATTTCGTACAGAAGTGCCTGTTGAAATTGCGGGACTGTCGATTATCGGCATGGTGAACTGGATGTATAAATGGTATAAGCCTGATGGACCGATGTCGATTGAACAAATCGCCACAGCCTTTAATGATTTAATTTTACATTCGCTTTTGACAGAAGAGGCGAAGCGAGATGAAGATATTTCGTCATTTCTTTTGTCGCATGTGGGCGACGAATGACGAATGTTGCATAGCGTACAGACCAACTAGTCGGTTTGCTATCAAAACAGGCTTGTTGGTTTCATATATTTTCATTTTTATAGAGGAGGAGAAAAGCGATGCATTTTGAATTAACGAAAGAACAACAAATGATTAAAGAGATGGTTCGCGATTTTGCCGAAAAGGAAATTGCGCCTTATGCGTCGAAATGGGATGAGCAAGCCACTTTTCCTATTGAAACGTTCAAAAAAATGGGTGAACTCGGTTTGTTTGGAATCCCGTTCCCCGAACAGTACGGCGGCTCGGGAGGGGATACGATTTCATATGCGATTGCGGTTGAAGAAATTGGTCGAGCATGCGGTGGAACAGGGTTAAGTTATGCGGCGGCTGTATCGCTCGGTGCTAGCCCGATTTATTATTTTGGGACAGAAGAGCAAAAAGAGAAGTGGCTCGTGCCAATGGCAAAAGGTGAAACGTTCGGTTCATTCGGATTGACAGAACCGAATGCGGGATCTGACGCAGGTGGCACGCAAACGCGAGCCGTCTTAGATGGCGATGAATACGTCATTAATGGGGAGAAGTGTTGGATTACAAATGCAGGCTATGCGCGCCAAGTTATTGTAACCGCCGTCACCGGAAAAGATGACCGAGGAAAAAATATCATTTCTGCTTTCATCGTTCCAACAGATGCACCGGGGTTTACGATTAACTGCCATTATGACAAAATGGGCGTTCGTGCATCTAATACGTGTGAACTCATTTTGCAAGATGTGCGCGTGCCAAAAGAAAATATATTAGGGGATCCGAAAAAAGGATTTAAGCAGTTTTTATATACGCTCGATGGCGGACGCATTTCCATTGCAGCATTAGCTGTCGGTATTGCACAAGCTGCATTTGAAAAAGCACTTCAATATGCAAAAGAGAGAAAACAGTTCGGTCAACCGATTGCCAAGTTTCAAGCTATTCAATTTAAGCTTGCGGATATGGCCATGCAACTTGAACTTGCGCGCAATATGGTATACAAAGCAGCGTGGTTGAAAGATCAAGGCAAGCCGTTCACAAAAGAGGCAGCGTTTGCAAAATTGTTTGCTTCTGAAGCGGGATTTCACATTTGCAATCAAGCGATCCAAATTCACGGTGGATATGGATATATGAAAGAATATGGTGTCGAACGTCATCTCCGGGATATGAAACTGATGGAAATTGGCGAAGGAACATCGGAAATTCAACGGCTCGTTATTGCACGTCAATTAGGATGCTAAAGGAGGGGGCGTATGCTTCATATTACAGTTGGTCAGTTGCTTGAGCAAAAGGCTTCCATTCATCCGAATCATGAGGCAGTTGTATATGCAGATCGTCAGTTGCGCTGGTCTTATCGGCAGTTTAACGATTATTGCCGCCTCGTTGCGAAAGGGTTGATGAAGCTTGGCATAGAAGCAGGGGAGCATATTGCACTTTGGGCAACAAATAAACCGGAATGGCTTGCATGCCAGTTTGCGACAGGGAAAATGGGGGCGGTACTTGTTACGGTGAATACGAATTACCGTACAACAGAGCTACAATATTTATTAAAACAATCTGACGCAACAACAATCATTTTAATGGAACAGTATCGTGGTACTTCTTATATTGACATGATTTACGACATTGCACCTGAACTCGCCTATTGCGAACCTGGAAAGCTACAAGCGAAACGTCTTCCACAACTACGAAATGTCATCGTATTAAGCGAACAACGCTATCCGGGAACATTTTCATGGAACGACCTCTTAGCCATGGCGGAATATGTCGAAGATGCAGCACTAGATGCACGAATGAATTCCCTCGATCCACATGATGTCATCAACATGCAATATACCTCAGGAACGACAGGATTCCCAAAAGGCGTTATGCTTACACATCATAACATTGTGAACAATGCGTATTATATTGCAGAATGTATGAAGCTAACAAAGGAAGATCGTTTATGTATTCCTGTACCGTTTTTTCATTGTTTCGGTTGCGTTCTCGGTACGCTCGCTTGCGTAACAGTTGGAGCAACGATGGTGCCACTTGAGCAATTTCATCCAAAACAAGTGTTACAAACGGTGCAAGATGAAAAATGTACGGCGCTTCACGGGGTGCCAACGATGTTTATTGCCGAATTAAATGATCCAGACTTTGCATCATACAATTTATCGTCTTTACGTACGGGTATTATGGCTGGATCAAACTGCCCGATTGAAGTGATGAAAGCTGTCATCGAAAAAATGGGGGCGCGAGACATTACGATTGCGTACGGTCAAACAGAGTCTTCACCGGTTATTACGCAAACACGTACCGATGATCCGATTGAGTTACGTGTTGAAACTGTAGGGCGTGCTCTCCCTCACGTCGAGGTGAAAATTGTTGATCCAACAACAAATAAAGAATTGCCACCTGGTATGCAAGGTGAGCTATGTACCCGCGGATATCATGTAATGAAAGGATATTACAACAATCCTTCCGCGACGCGCGAAGCGATTGATGAAGATGGATGGTTGCATACAGGGGATTTAGCAGTGATGGATGAAAACGGTTACTTCCGCATTACCGGACGGCTAAAAGATATGATTATCCGCGGTGGGGAGAACATTTATCCGCGTGAAATTGAGGAGTTTTTATATAAGCATCCGAAAGTGCTCGATGTGCAAGTTGTCGGCGTCCCAGATGAAACGTATGGGGAAGAGGTGATGGCGTGGATCATTTTAAAAGAAGGTGAACACGCTACAGCAGAAGATATTCGTGCATTTTGTGAAGGAAATATATCGCGCCATAAAATCCCTAGATATATCGAATTTACTACGTCTTATCCGATGACGGCGTCAGGAAAAATTCAAAAATTTAAATTGCGTGAATGGGCGCGCGAACGAATCGAACAGAAAAAAAACGTATAAGGGGGAGACATATGTTCTCAAAAGTGCTTATTGCTAATCGGGGGGAAATTGCTTTGCGCATCATTCGCACGTGCAAAAAGCTCGGCATTCAAACGGTCGCTATTTATTCAGAAGCTGACGCCGGTTCGCTTCATGTAAAACAAGCGGATGAAGCGTATGTCGTCGGCAAAGCGCGCGTGAATGAAAGTTATTTAAACATCGAAAAAATTATTTCTATCGCCAAGGAAACGAAGGTAGAAGCTATTCATCCCGGTTACGGCTTGCTTTCAGAAAATGCAGCATTTGCTCGCCGCTGTGAGGAAGAAGGAATCGTGTTTATCGGTCCGAAACCGGATGTCATTGCGCGAATGGGGAGCAAAATTGAGGCGAGACAAACAATGGCGGAAGCGGGGGTGCCGATTGTGCCTGGCATCTCTTTTCCGCTCGCTCATGTCGATGAAGCAGCGAACGTTGCAAACGAAATCGGGTATCCAGTGATGTTGAAAGCTTCGGCAGGTGGTGGTGGCATCGGCATGCAGCTCGTTTACGATGAAGAGCAGTTGCGCAAAGCGTTCGAAGGGAACAAAAATCGTGCCGCTTCCTTTTTTGGGGATGGGGCGATGTACGTTGAAAAGTATATCGACAATCCGCGCCATATTGAAATTCAACTGCTAGCTGACCAATATGGAAATTACGTTTATTTATGGGAAAGAGAATGTTCCGTTCAACGTCGCCATCAAAAAGTGATTGAAGAAGCACCTTCCCCATTTTTAGATGAAGAAACCCGGAAACAGATGGGAGAGACTGCTGTTCGGGCGGCAAAACATATCGGATATACGAACGCAGGAACAGTTGAATTTCTCGTAGATGAGCAAAAAAACTTTTATTTTCTAGAAATGAATACACGTTTGCAAGTTGAGCATCCCGTAACAGAGGAAATTACGGGCATTGACATTGTTGAGCAACAACTGCGCATCGCGGCAGGAGAACAGCTATCTTTTTCGCAAGCTGAAGTAAAACGAGAAGGGCATGCGATTGAAGTGCGCATTTATGCGGAAGATCCAAAAACATTCTTTCCTTCACCAGGGACGATTACATCTTTACAACTACCAAAAGGAGAACAAGTACGTCATGAAATTGCGGTGCAAAGCGGTTCAGTCGTTCCACCTTTTTACGATCCAATGATTGCAAAATGTATTGTGAGAGGGAGCAATCGGCAAGCGGCGATTGCAAACATGATTACGGCACTGCACGAGTATAAAATCGAAGGAATTAAAACAAACATTCCGATGTTAATTGACGTATTGACGCATGAGGCATTTCAACAAGGGAATACGACAACAAACTTTGTGAATATATATTTAAACAAAAAAGGAGGCAAGACACATGCATGAGGTTGTCGCATTGATGGCAGGGAACGTGTGGAAAATTGTTGTTCAAGTCGGTGATGTCATCGAAGAAGGACAAGACGTTGTCATTTTGGAATCGATGAAAATGGAAATACCAATCGCTTCAGAAGTAAGTGGGGTAGTCAAAGCAATTCGCGTGCAAGAGGGAGATTTCGTAAACGAAGGGGACGTATTAATCGAAATCGAATAGGGGGGCATGTATGCGCGTAACAGTAAAAGAAGTCGGCCCGCGTGATGGATTGCAAAACGAGCCAGTATTTATTGCAACGGAAGATAAAATCGCATGGATTAATCAGCTATCAAAATCGGGGTTGTCATACATTGAAGTGACGTCGTTTGTCCATCCAAAGTGGATTCCGCAGCTTGCCGATGCGTACGAAGTGGCTTCGCGCATCGAGCGAGTGGAAGGAGTGACATATGCTGCGCTTGTGCCAAACAAAAAAGGACTAGAAAGCGCGCTTGCAGCAAATATCGATGAAGTTGCCGTGTTTATGTCAGCAAGCGAAACGCACAACCGAAAAAACATTAATAAATCTATTGAAGAAACGTATCCAGTATTAAGAGAAGTCATCGATGAAGCGAAGCGGGCAAATAAAACCGTTCGCGGCTACGTATCAACGGTGTTTGGCTGTCCGTATGAAGGGGAAGTTAGCGTCGAGCGCGTAATCGCTGTTTCTGAACGGTTGTTTGAACTTGGCATTGATGAGCTGTCGCTCGGTGATACGATCGGTGTCGCGAATCCCGTCCAAGTACAACGAACGTTAGAACATCTATTAAAGCGGTTTTCAGCTGAGAAGATGGCACTCCATTTTCACAATACGCGTGGCATGGCACTTGCAAATGTGTTTGCATCGCTACAAATGGGCATAACCATTTTTGATAGTTCGCTTGGCGGACTAGGTGGTTGTCCGTATGCTCCAGGGGCATCTGGGAATTTAGCGACAGACGATTTAGTATATATGCTTACACAAATGGGGATCGAATGCGGTGTCCAGTTGGAACCTTTAACAGAAGCAGCACGATGGATAGAAGAGAAAATTGGCCGTCCGCTTATGAGCCATCACCTGAACGTTGCAAGGGGGAATGGATGATGATGGAAGCTGTTCTTTATTCCACAATTGATGCAGGGGTGGCAGTTGTCACGTTAAATCGACCGGATGCAGCCAACGCTCTTTCATTAAAAATGTTAAACGAACTGCAGCGCATTCAAGCGGAACTGAAGTTAAATCGAAACGTGCGGGCAGTCATTGTCACAGGTGCGGGGCAAAAAACATTTTGTGCAGGGGCAGATTTAAAAGAGCGGGCAAAAATGAATGAAACACAAGTGCGTCAAACGGTTGCGCTCATTCGAGAAACGATCAATGGGTTTGAACAGTTGCCTCAACCTGTCATTTGTGCCCTGAACGGTGGAGCTTTTGGCGGTGGACTTGAATTGGCGCTTGCATGTGACATTCGCATCGCTGCTGAGCATGCCACGATGGGACTGACAGAGACAGCGCTTGGCATCATTCCTGGTGCAGGAGGGACGCAACGCCTTCCACGGCTTATTGGGATCGGGCGTGCAAAAGAGATGATTTATACAGCAAGGCGCATTTCGGCTCAAGAAGCAGAGCGGATTGGTTTAGTCGAGCGCGTTGTTTCTGCTGAACAATTGTTAGATGAGGCGTTTACGATCGCGACAGCGATCTCGAATAACGCACCGATTGCCGTTGCTCAAGCGAAAGCAGCAATAAACCATGGCGTGCAAGTCGATATGCAAACAGGGCTTGTCATTGAACAAATGGCATATGAGCGAACGATTCATACACACGACCGATTAGAAGGACTACAAGCATTCAAAGAAAAAAGAAAACCGATGTACAAAGGGGAGTAAAGGACATGATTTCAAACGAACAATTACCGCTTGTTGAACAGCTACAACAAAAACGAAAACAAATTGAACAAGGGGGCGCGCGCAAATATCACGAAAAAAACGCTGAGCAAGGGAAATTGTTTGTGCGCGATCGCTTGAAACTGTTATTTGATGAAGGGCTACAATTTGAAGATGCATTTTTCGCCAACTGTTTAGCGGACGGACTGCCAGCAGATGGTGTCGTGACAGGGGTCGGAAAAATTAACGGACAAACGGTATGCGTCATGGCAAACGATTCGACTGTAAAAGCAGGTTCGTGGGGGGCAAGAACAGTAGAAAAAATTATTCGCATTCAAGAAACGGCTGACAAACTACGATGCCCGATTTTATATTTAGTCGATTCGGCTGGTGCACGCATCACGGATCAAATTGAAATGTTCCCGGGACGACGGGGAGCAGGACGTATTTTTTACAATCAAGTGAAATTGTCTGGAAAAGTTCCGCAAATTTGCTTATTGTTTGGACCGTCAGCTGCAGGGGGGGCGTACATCCCTGCATTTTGTGATATCGTTATTATGGTCGAAGGAAATGCTTCTATGTATCTCGGTTCACCGCGAATGGCTGAAATGGTCATCGGTGAAAAAGTGACACTTGAGGAGATGGGTGGCGCTCGCATGCATTGTTCTGTTTCGGGTTGCGGTGATGTGCTCGTAAAAACGGAAGAAGAAGCGATCGCATTTGCGCGTAAATATTTGTCGTACTTTCCAGCTAATTTTAGTGAAAAACCGCCGGTGGCGGAGCCGAGAGAGCCAAAGGCTTTTGACAAAACGATTGAAGAAATCATTCCGAAAAATCAAAATGCTCCGTTCAATATGTACGATTTAATCGACCGCGTGATCGATGAAGGATCGTTTTGTGAAATAAAAAAGCTGTTTGCACCTGAACTAATTACAGGTCTTGCACGCATCAACGGCCAACCCGTTGGGATTATCGCTAATCAACCGCGCATGAAGGGCGGCGTGTTGTTTCATGATTCGGCCGATAAAGCAGCAAAATTTATTACACTTTGCGATGCATTCCATATTCCGCTCATCTTTTTAGCAGATATCCCTGGCTTTATGATCGGAACGAAAGTGGAACGAGCGGGGATCATTCGCCATGGTGCTAAAATGATTTCAGCGATGTCAGAAGCAACCGTGCCGAAAATTTCAATCATTGTACGGAAGGCATACGGAGCAGGATTATATGCTATGGCAGGACCAGCCTTTGAACCGGATTGCTGCTTAGCTTTCCCGCATGCACAAATTGCTGTCATGGGACCAGAAGCAGCCGTGAATGCGGTATATGCGAATAAAATTGCTGAACTGCCAGAAGAAGAGCGAGCCGCTTTTATTGAGCAAAAGCGTGAAGAATATCGAAAAGACATCGATATTTACCGACTTGCTTCGGAAATGGTTGTCGATGGCATTATTGCGCCAAATGAGTTACGCTCTGAACTCATTCGGCGATTAGATGCATATATGTCGAAATATGTGGTATTTTCTGAACGAAAACATGGGGTCTACCCTGTGTAGTTGTCAAGACATATGGTACAATGGAGGCGATGTGTTGTAACATCGCTTTTTTTTCGGGAAATTTCCCCGGAAATCGACAACAATTTGCACATGTTGTCGATGAAAAGAAAGATGAGTTTATTTTTAAAAAAACGCTCTTTGTTCCATACTTCCTGTATCTTTTTGTATAATCGAGAAAGGGGATTTGACGTTTGATTTACATATGGCTTATCGTACTATTTTTCATTTATAGCATATTCCCAACGTTGATTGTCCGTATTTCCCCATTTCGTGTACAAAAGAGAGTGAAAAAAGGCGTAGCATTAACGTTTGATGATGGTCCAGATCCGGTGTATACACCTCAGTTGCTTGATTTATTAAAAAAATACAATGTAAAAGCAACGTTTTTCGTTGTCGGCTGGAAGGCGAAAAAATACCCACATCTTATTAAAAGAATGCATGAGGAAGGGCATACGATCGGTTTGCACCATTATTACCATACGAGCAACTGGTTTCTTCTGCCGCTTGTTACGGAATGGGAGCTTGAACGATCAGCACGTGTCATTGAGCACATTACAGGCGTTCGTCCGGTATACTACCGTCCGCCATGGGGACATTTAAACATATGGACGGTGTTCGTGCAGAAAAAGTATAAAATCGTCATGTGGACATATATTCTTGGTGATTGGAGAACTTCATTAGGTGTGGATCGCCTTTATGAGCGGTTAGTGAGCAGTATAACAGATGGGTCAATCATCGTATTGCATGATAGCGGTTCGACCATTGGGGCTGACGAACATGCGCCAGCGAACATGTTACGAGCATTAGAACAATTACTGCAACATTGCTCTGTTCAATGGGTAAAAGTGAACGAGCAATAAAGGGGAATGAGGAAATGGAAGCGAACAACATTTTAATGTATATTCAATCCCACGGTTATATTGTATTATTTCTCTCATTATTTTTCGGTATTGTCGGTATTCCCGCACCTGAAGAATCACTTTTGTTTCTCGTCGGCATATTTATTTCGCACGATCAATTGCATTTATTTAGAAGCTTATTTTTCGCGATTTCCGGGGCGACAGTTGGGATGGTTGTTGCCTATATGACTGGCCATACGTTTGGCTCAGCGCTGTTATTTAAATATGGGCATTATATTGGTTTTCATCGTCGGCGTTATCGGTATGTTTATCGTCACTTTCGAAAACGAGCTCCTTGGATTATTACATTTGGTTATTTTATTCCAGGTGTTCGTCAGTTATCCCCATACATGGCTGGAGTTGTTCGTGTTCCGTTTCTCCCGTTTCTTTTTTTGTCGTTTGTTGGCTCAGCGTTTTGGATTAGTTTATTTATATTTGTCGGGAAGTTTCTTGGAGAGCGTATACATATTCCCCTTTACTTATTACCGTGGATAACGATTGTATTTTTTAGTTTATTTTTCATTGGGCTATATGTGAAAAGAAGAAAAACAAATTAAAGGGAGTTCGCATAATGATGAACATTCTCGTCCTACCTTTGTTTCAAATGTCATCTGGCCATCATCAAGTGGCCGATGCGCTCATATATTCATTGCAACATCGTTTTCCTAACGTTTCTTGCGAAAAAGTTGATTTCTTAAGTTATTGTAATGAACAAATGGAAAGGAGAGTAGCGGACTTTTATCTTCGCTGGATTTCGCTATCACCGCACTCATATGAATGGATGTATCGACGATGGATGAAAAAATTTGAACAACCAGCGATGGAACCGTGGTTGCTTTATTTTGAAAAGAAGATGAAACGTCTTCTTCAAGAGAAAAAACCAGATCTCGTTATATGTACGCATTCGTTTCCTTCGCACGTGTTGCAGCGATTGAAACAAAAAGGCGCTGTAACAGTGCCTGTTATAAACGTATATACGGACTTTTTTTTAAGCGGCATTTGGGGAAAAACAGCGATTGATTATCACTTTGTTCCGCATCAGGAAGCGAAACGGTCGCTATGTACGAGGTTTCGTATCGAGCGTCATCGCGTCATTGTAACGGGCATTCCGATTCATGAACATATTGTGCCTGCTGAGAAAAGGAAACAGAGAACAAATAAACGTATTTTAGTGGCAGGTGGCAACCAAGGATTAGGGAAAATGAAACAATTTTTAACGAATGCGAAACATTCTCAGTTCACTTATTTTGTATTATGCGGCAAAAATGAAGCGCTGTATAACGAGTTAAAAAGTTGGAACGATCCGCGCGTTCGGCCATTTCGATATATTTCTGATCCAGCGAGAATGAACGAGCTGTACGATGAAGTCGATGCGATTGTGACAAAGCCGGGTGGTGTCACCATGAGTGAAGTGCTCACGAAAAAACTGCCTGCTTTTACACTTTCGTATTTGCCAGGACAAGAACAAATAAATTTGCATTATTTGAGAAAAAAAGGACTTATTTATCTTCTTGACGATAAAGAATCTTACGACCAACAATTAATGCATATATTGATGAATGATGAGGAAATGAACCAATTAGAAAAACGAATGGAGCACTATTGGCTCGGACGTGAAAAAACAGCGCAAGAAGCGCTTGCTGAATGGATTGAAACGAATATATATGCAATGAAAAAGCGATGAAATTTGCTCATCGCTTTTATTTTTTTGATTTTCCGTATGTGTCAATGCTTAATTTGACATTGATTTTTTCTAGTGTATCATTTGTAAGCGAAACTAATCCGTTTGTCGTATATTTGTGCCAGTCGTTGACGTTTTGACGGTACAATGCGTTCGATAATTGAAGTGTATCGACACCTTCCCTCACGCCATACTGGAATAAGCTTCTTATTTCTCTCTCGACCGTTTTTGTTGCGTATTCAATAATTTGTTTTTCGGACATTTGTTCACGAAGTTCAATGATGCTCCCCGTTGCTTGTACATCAACGGTAAATACAGGATGACCGTCTTTTATATTGTACGATATGCTTGCTTTCGGTTCGCGTACAACGAGCGTGCCGATCATTTTTCCGTTTGGTTGAATGTAAATAGGTGTTCTTCCTGTCCCTTTTGTAACCCAGCGCAATCCGTCTAGTTTATCGCGAGGCATGCATGTTTGCTTATTGTAGCGATGCAAAAAACAAACGCCGTTGATTTTTAGCATCGGTTTCTTTTTCTTGTTTTCTGTCCAACTTTTCTTGTCAACTGCAAGAGATGGAAGAGGAAAGATGACTGCTTTTTCATTTGAAGCAGCCACAAGTTGATTTAGCCGCTTCGGTTGAATGAATGAACTTTGTTCATAAATATCTGTCGGGTTCGCCAATAGCGAAAAGTACGGCGAATAATCTAAAAATGGCGTTGTTTCAAATAGCTGTTCAATCGGTTCCTTAGTTGTAAACGCCCAAATGGTATGGCGAATTTCATTGTAACGGTCAAGGACATCAATGACGTCGCGCACAAGTCCTTTTTTGAGTGCCCGTTCCGTAAAGACAATCCCTTTAATATGTCCCCACGATACACCTTGTTGAATAGTGTGATACAGCCGATCTGTCGCGACATTAAACGTTTCGCCTTTCGCTTTTCCGATTGTAACAGTTGATTTTTCCCGACCGCCCCCTGCTTCGACTTTCGCAAGCCCTGAAAAGCTAATGAGTTGCGCATATGCGACCACTTGATCGTCTTCATAGTCCACGCCGATTACATGAATGTAAGTGAGATGGTCGATTTCTTTCATCCCCCAGCAGCCTGTTAAAAACAAACAACAAAAACAATAAATGAACAGCCGGCTCATGATTCATCCCCCGGCGTATTATCGTTTGTTTTCAACATTTTCGGCCGCATTTTAAACTTTTTCCATCCGCTCGTAATAATGACTTTCCATATATCCCCCGTTGTCGGAGAAAGCGGCGCTAAATACGGGACGCCAAATGACGTTAAATTCGCTGTATAAATTAGAAGAAAAAAGATTGATGCGATAAAACCGAAAATTCCTAGCATAGAAGATGCGGCAAGAACGATAAAACGTAAAATAGATACCGTCCCTGCAAGCGATTGGTTGACGAGTGTAAACGTCGCAATGACTGACGTGGCAATAACAACGAGCGTTCCTGGGGCGGCTAATCCAGCGTTAATGGCTGCCTGTCCAATAATCAACCCACCTACGACAGATAACGTCTGCCCGATGGCAATCGGTAACCGCATCCCCGCCTCTTTAAAAATTTCAAACAAACTGATCATAATAAATGCTTCCAATGGGGCTGGAAGTGGCACCCCTTGTCTAGCTAGAACGATGGTTGCCAATAGTGTAAATGGCAATTGATCTTGATGGTATGTTGTAATCGCTACCCAAAGCCCCGGCAAAAAGACAGCGAAGCTGATACCGATGAGCCGAATCATTCGTTGAAACGTAACGAATACGAATGATGTGCTATTGTCTTCTGATGTATTTAGTAAAAATGTTAAATTTGTCGGTCCGATTAATGCGGTCGGCGAGCCGTCAACAAACACAGCGAATCGTCCGCTCAGTAGTGCGTTGACGACAAAATCAGGGCGACCGGAGTATGCGAAGACGGGAAATAAAGAGATGTATTTCTCGCTTAACAATTCTTCTAATTGGTTTGTTCCAGTTAAGGCGTCAATGTTAATTGTACTTAAGCGACGCTTTAATTCATCAACGGTTTCTTGGTTAATAATGTCTTTGATATATAAAATATCAACTTTTGTTCGGCTTCGTTTGCCGATTAATACTTGTTCAACGTGTAAACTGCTCGTTTTTAGCCGTTTGCGCACGAGTGCCACATTTTTAGCTACTTCTTCAATAAAGCCGTCTTTCGGTCCGCGAATCGATACTTCGGTGTTTGGTTCTTCTGGATTGCGATTCGGTGGATTCGCAAGCGAAATGGAATACATCGCTTCCGCTTCCACAAAGTAAATGACTAAATCCCCATTAAAAATGATAAAATCGAGCTGTTGAGCAGAGACTGATTTTCCGACTAAGTGAAGCGGCATTTGTTTATATTTTTCAATGTCCGTCACTGAATATAGCGGGTATCGTTGTCCCATGCGCGTGATCGTCGGAAAAATAAATTCTTTAAGTAGCTTCGTATCACATAATTCTTCACAGTAAACGAAAATGAGTGAAAGCGGTTTTCGTTCGTCCGAATAAATGGTCGCTGGCATAAGCACAACATCTTTACATTGCGCAAAATGTTCTTTTAACGTTCGTTCATCGACAATGATTTCAGCGGTCATGCGGACGCTCTCCTTTCTTTTATACGTATGGCTAATGCTAGGACGAACAAAACAATAGAAAGAAAACAAATAAAGAAAAACGAAATCGGTAGAAGCCATTCTTTTAATATGTGAAAAAATGTGTAATCGCTCATCGGCGTCATCGCGGCGAAAAAAATGACGACGTATACAAATATTAATATCCAACGGCGCGATGCTTTATTTGTGATAGCAAATAACTCTGGAATGAGCGCCGTCGCGAGCGAAATGCGAATGAATGCTCCGGCAAGCCATTGATAAACGGATAAAAAATCAAAATGCTCTAAATATGTTCCTAAATTCACCATTCTCCATTGCTCAAAGGCCGGGTAACGCAAATGACTAGCTTCTGTTGGGCCAAACTCTGTAATTGCCCCAATTGTCGGTCCGATCGACAAACTAGCAGCGACAAGCCCAAATAAAATGAGTTTCATAAAAGAAATGTTTGTTTTCATTTGTTGTTGCATAAACAGGAGAAGAACAATTTCTCCATACCCGGCAGCGACGTACATTACTCCCTTCCAAACGGGTCCCCAGCCTTCTTCGAGCATTGGCTTTAGCAGGTCATAGTTTTTATGTGGTGTAGTTGCAAAAGCGACGAATATGCCAAATACGACAACGAAGGGCAAAATAATACCAGATGTTTTCGCGATCGATGGCAAACCGATTGAGGCGTTATAAAAACAAATCATGCTCAGCGTGACGATAATTGCCCAATCCGGTGTTGCTGTTAAATATGATGTCGTTGTAAACGTTGTCGTATCTTTTAACGTGACGATGCTAATAACAAGTAAATATAAAGACGTGATCGAGGCGATAAAATAGGCGATCGGAGCGCCGATATTTTCTTTTAGCCATTGAAAGATGCGCGTTTGTTGTGATTGTTTTATAGGAAAATAAATGAGAGGAAGAAATATAACAAGCAATATAAGCCCGATAACGGTCGAAATCCATGCATCTCGTCCAGCAATTTCAAGCAAAACAGGAATGATGATGACGTGATTCATCAGTCCGATGGATAGCATTAAAACGAATAACATTTGTATCGTGTTCATATTCACACACCTTTTTTCCAATTGTATTTTTATCGTTTCCAAACAGGGAAATGATATGCATTGTCACCATCTAGGCTCGTTTCACCATATAAATAAAAAAGCAGTTGTGCTACAATAAATGAAGTGAATGTACAGTCGAGGAGGAACGAACATGAAAATGACGTTAGGTGTATTATACGGCGGCAAATCGCCTGAACATAAAGTATCATTGCAGACGGCACGTTCGGTTATTAATGCGATAAATAAAGAAAAGTTTTGTGTCGTACCCATTTATATTACGACCGATGGAGAATGGCTGCGTGGGGAAGCGATTGAAGGAGAAGTGCAAGATGTGAAGCAGCTTGCGTTTCAGCAAGGTTTGCCAGCACTCACGTCTATTGCGAATCGTTCGGAAAAAAATGAGGAGCGCATTGATGTCATTTTTCCTCTTTTACACGGGCCGAACGGAGAAGATGGAACGGTGCAAGGGATGTTAGAATTATTGAACGTACCGTATGTTGGGAACGGTGTGTTAGCATCAGCTGTCGGCATGGATAAAGTTGTCATGAAGCAACTGTTCGCACAAGCGGGATTAAAACAAGCGCGTTACGTCTTTTTCTTGAAAAAAGAATGGGAAAAACATAAAGAGACCGTATATGGAATAGTAGAGCGTGAGCTTGGCTATCCGTGTTTTGTCAAACCCGCCAATGCCGGTTCGAGCGTCGGAATAAGTAAATGTAAAAACCGTGAGCAGCTACAATTGGCATTCCAAGAGGCGTTTCGTTACGATCGAAAAGTGATTGTCGAAGAAGCGATTGTTGGTCGTGAAGTAGAAATTGGGGTAATCGGAAACGATGAGCCAATTTGCTCTGTTGTTGGGGAAATTGTGCCGAAAAAAGAATTTTACGATTACGAAGCAAAATATGTCGATGGAAATACAGAATTAGTCATCCCAGCGAACATTACAGATAAAGAATACGAAACGATGAAACAAATGGCGCTTACTGCTTTTAAAGTACTTGATTTAGCTGGATTAGTGCGCGCCGACTTTTTCTTGACGACAGATGGGGAGGCGTATATTAACGAAGTCAATACGATGCCGGGCTTTACACCATTCAGTATGTTCCCGCTTTTATGGAAACATACCGGCGTATCGTATGAGGAGTTAATTGAGCGTCTCATTCAACTAGCGATTGACCGATATGAAGAAAAACAAAACATTACGTATGTGTTTTAAGGTGATAATATGATTATACGTTCATTAGCTGACATTCAAAAAATGATTCCAGGCAGTACGATTGATGAGCGTTTTTCTTCCGTTGTCATTCACGGTGTGTCGACAGATACTCGCACAATTGAGCGAGGAAATTTATATGTTCCGCTAAAAGGAGCGACATTTAACGGTCATCAATTCGTCATGCAGGCGTTTGAAAAAGGGGCAACAGCTGCATTATGGAGCAAACATGAGCCAAATGTACCGAAAGATGTGCCGCTCATTTTTGTTGATGATTCGCTCGTTGCATTGCAACAGCTAGCCCATGCGTATCGAAAACAACTTCGCGCGCGCATCATCGGGGTGACAGGGAGCAATGGAAAGACGACGACAAAAGATATGATTGCCTCATTGCTTGGGACAGTATACCGTGTGCAAAAAACAGAAGGGAATTTAAATAATCACATCGGTGTGCCGCTAACGCTTCTCCGCCTCAAAGAGGACACAGAATATGCGGTCGTTGAAATGGGGATGAGTGGTTTTGGCGAAATTGAATTACTCTCTACCCTAGCTGAACCAGATGTTGCGATTATTACAAACATCGGCGAATCACATTTACAAGAGCTCGGTTCGCGTGAAGGAATTGCAACAGCGAAGTTTGAAATTGTAAAAGGATTAAAGCGTGACGGGTTGTTTATTTATCACGGGGATGAACCGTTGTTGCAAACGCGTGTGGAAAACGCTAATCTTTCGCATGTTCAAACGTTTGGGATGGGGACGACAAACGATTATTATCCGCTTCATATTCATGTGCAAGCGGATGGAACGGTGTTTGAGGTAAATTGTTGGCCAAATGAAACGTTTCATATGCCGCTCCTTGGCCGTCACCATGTCATGAACGCTCTCGCTGCCATGGCAGCCGCTCGTTTCGCTTCTGTTGATGTGTCCGATATGAAGAAAGGATTTTCGCGTTTATCTGTTACAAAAATGCGCACAGAAGTCATCAAACGCCATGACGGAGTGACGATCATTAACGATGCATATAACGCAAGCCCGACGTCGATGCGAGCTGCTCTTCAGTTGCTCGGACAATTGACAGGATATCGTAAAAAAATAGCGATTGTCGGCGATATGCTTGAATTAGGTGAGCAAGAAATTGCTTTTCACGAACAAATTGGCGAAATGATTGACCCACAGAAAATAGATTACGTATTAACGTACGGAGAGCGTGCGAAAGCGATCGCTGAACAGGCAAGCAAACGGTTTAGCGAAGGACGTGTTCGCTCGTATACAGATAAGGCGGAATTAGCCGCAGATGTACAAGCGATGATGGGAGCGGGCGATGTTATTTTATTAAAAGCATCTCGCGGCATGAAGTTAGAGGAAATCATTTCTTTGTTAAATGAGTAAAAAGAAACGTTCAATTTGTTGAAAACATATGCATAAAATGGTATGATGAACAAGAGCTATTTACGGAATGAATTTCAACAAGGCACTTCCGTCTATACGGGAATGCCTTTTTTCGTAAGTTATTTGAAGAAGGAGTATGAAAACATTGGTTACATTTAAAGAGTTTGGATTGAGTCCAGAAGTAATGAAAGCAGTTAGTAAAATGGGATTTGAAGAGGCAACACCGATTCAGGCGGCTACGATTCCGCTTAGTCTACAAAATCGTGACGTCATTGGCCAAGCGCAAACAGGAACAGGAAAAACGGCAGCATTCGGCATTCCGCTTGTTGAGAAAATTGATATGAACAACGATGCCGTGCAAGCGATCGTTGTTGCACCGACGAGAGAGTTAGCTATTCAAGTGTCCGAAGAGCTATATAAAATTGGTTCAACAAAGCGTGTGCGTGTTCTGCCGATTTACGGTGGGCAAGACATTGAGCGGCAAATTCGGGCGTTAAAAAAACACCCGCACATTATTGTCGGTACACCAGGGCGCATTCTTGATCATATTCAACGTCGTACGCTCCGTTTACAAAACGTTCATACGGTTGTGTTAGACGAAGCGGATGAAATGTTGAACATGGGGTTTGTTGAAGACATCGAGGCGATTTTAAGCCACGTGCCGACAGAGCGTCAGACGCTTCTTTTTTCTGCGACGATGCCAGAGCCGATCCGCCGCATCGCCGAACGTTTTATGGTCAATCCGGAGCTCGTTCGTGTCAAAGCGAAAGAAATGACCGTTCCGAACATTGAACAATATTATATTGAAATTCAAGAAAAGAAAAAGTTTGACACGTTAACGCGTTTATTAGATATTCAATCGCCTGAGTTAGCGATCGTTTTCGGAAGAACGAAGCGCCGTGTTGATGAGCTAGCAGAAGCGCTCAATTTGCGCGGCTATACGGCTGAAGGGATTCACGGTGATTTAAGCCAGGCGAAGCGTTTATCGGTACTGCGCAAGTTTAAAGAAGGTTCGATTGATATTTTAGTTGCAACGGATGTCGCTGCACGCGGTTTAGATATTTCTGGTGTGACGCATGTATATAATTTCGATATTCCACAAGACCCAGAAAGCTATGTTCACCGAATCGGTCGAACAGGACGTGCAGGTAAAACGGGAATGGCGATTACGTTTGTTACACCTCGTGAAATCGGACAGTTACATCATATCGAGAAGACGACGAAGCGGAAAATGGAGCGCATGAAACCGCCGACGTTGGATGAGGCGCTTGAAGGTCAACAACGAGCAGCGATCGAAAAACTGCTTGCGACAATTGAGCATAACAACTTATCATTTTACAAACGTGCAGCAGAAGAATTGTTAGAAGAGCACGACTCCGTTTCACTTGTTGCCGCATGTATTAAAATGTTAACGAAAGAGCCTGATATGACACCGGTGCAGTTGACAGAAGAGCCACCGGTGATGAAAAAAGAGAAAAAGCGACAAGTGCAGACGCGTCAACGCCGTAATGAAACGCGTGGCCGTGGAACAAAAGCGCGTGCGAAACGATAGGAGCTGTCTTCATAGATAGCTTCTTTTTGTTTATTGGAGGGATATGGATGATTGTTGGTATTGGGATTGACATTGTGGAATTAAGTCGTATTGCTCAGTTGATCGAACAACAACCAAAATTTATTGACCGCATTTTAACACATAATGAGCGCATTCGTTTTCAACAATTATCGTCAAAGCGAAAAGTTGAGTTTATGGCTGGGCGCTTTGCGGCAAAAGAAGCGTATGCGAAAGCGGTGGGGACGGGGATTGGTACACATGTTTCATTTCAAGATATTGAAATTGAAAATGATGAAAACGGTAAACCATATATCGCTTCCCCGACATTGAATGAACGTGTGCACGTATCTATTTCACATAGCGAACATTATGCTGTTGCTCAAGTAATCATTGAACGCTTGTCAAGCTAGTCTGCATATTCTCCCGCTTGACCTCATATGATGGCTTATGAAGGAAGTCCAAATGAGGTAAAGGGGTTGAAAAAATGAGACGAACATTGCTTTTCTGGTGCCTGCTTCTTTTCATTGTAGGTAGTTTGGCCGCTTGCGGAGAAAAGTCGCAACAAGATGTATTAAAAGCGCTCGATGAAAAAGTGCAAACGATGTCTGGGTACAAAGCAGAAGCAAAAATGACGCTTCAAACAGGAACAGAGCCACAAGTGTATGAAATTGAAATTTGGCACAAGTCTCCAAATTACTACCGAGTGAACTTAAAAAATGCCCAGCGTGACCAACATCAAATGATTTTGCGTAACGATGAAGGAGTATTTGTATTAACGCCTGCGTTAAATAAAAGTTTTCGCTTTCAAAGCGACTGGCCGCAAAATACAAGTCAAGTATACTTGTATGAATCGCTCGTAAAAGACATTTTAGCTGATTCGAAAGCAGATTTTAAAGCGACAAAAAACCATTACGTGTTCCAAACGAAGACAAATTACGAAAACAAAAAAATGTTGCCAAAACAAGAAATTACATTAAACAAAAAAGATTTAACTCCAGTGAAAGTGACCGTTATGGATATTGACTCGCAACCGATGTTGACTGTTGAGTTTTCAAAAGTAGAATGGAACGCCGCATTTGATGATAATGCTTTTGATGTCAGTAAAAACATGACGAGAGCGAAGTTAGAAAATGAGCAAGAAGCGACGACAGAAGCGAATCAACAAGCGGTGCCCGTCATGTATCCGACGTATGAGCTCGATGGGGTGAAGCTTGTTGAGGAAAAAGAATTTACAACAGCGAACGGCAAGCGAATCGTCATGACATTTGCCGGAGAAAAATCGTTTACGCTTGTACAAGAAAAAGCGCATGCTGTACCAACAGCGAACGTATCGACAACCGTTAAAGGCGAGCCAATTGATTTAGGGTTTGCGGTTGGGGCAATGACAAACGGAACGTTGACGTGGACGTATAAAGGAGTTGATTTTATTCTCGCTTCCCAAGACTTAACGAGAGATGAAATGGTTGCGATTGCTCGTTCCGTACAAGGTAAAATGATGAAGTAAGACTCGCATGGCGGGTCTTTATTTTTTTGTTGACATGACGCAAGGACAAAAGAAATAATCAAACGTGAACACATTTTTGAAGGGGTATGAAAGGATGGATCAAGCATTTTATCGCGATACATGGGCAGAAATTGATTTAGATGCGATTTTTTATAATGTGCAATCGATGAAACAGCATGTCGGTCCACATGTCGATGTGATTGCTGTGGTAAAGGCGAACGCTTACGGGCATGGGGATATCCAAGTAGCGAAAACTGCGCTGGAGGCAGGGGCAACGAGATTAGCAGTCGCTTTTTTAGATGAAGCGCTAGCACTGAGAAAAAAAGGAATTTCTTTAGACGTCCCGATTCTCGTACTTGGAGCCACAAACCCTCAATATGCACCGTTAGCTGCCAGTCAAAACATTGCATTAACTGTTTTTCGAGCCGAGTGGTTTGAGCAAGCATTCATGTATGGACCGTATGAGCAACCGTTGAATGTTCATATAAAATTGGATACAGGGATGGGGAGGTTAGGAGCTAAAACGAAAAAAGAAGTGCAACAAATTGTAAACATAGTTGAACAAAAAGACTCGTTTGTCATTGAAGGAGTATATACGCACTTTGCAACAGCCGATGAACAAAATGTCGATTATTTTTCGTTTCAATACGATACATTTATCCACATGCTAGAGTGGTTTCCTGTGAAACCTTCGCTCATTCATTGCGCCAATAGTGCAGCGGGACTGCGTTATCCTGATCGAGTATTTAATGCGGTACGATTAGGCATCTCGATGTATGGATTGGCACCGTCGCAAGAAATGAAACTATTGTTGCCTTATCCGTTAAAAGAAGCGTTCTCGCTCCATAGTCGTTTAACGCATGTGAAAAAGGTGAAAGCTGGAGAAAAAATAAGTTACGGAGCGACATATGAGGCGGAAGCAGATGAGTGGATTGGTACCGTTCCAATCGGTTACGCAGATGGTTGGCTACGTCGTATGCAACATTTTTCTGTTCTTGTTGATGGGAAGCGTGTCCCAATTGTTGGACGTGTTTGTATGGATCAAATGATGATTCGTTTGCCGTATGAACTTCCCATTGGTACAAAAGTGACGCTCATCGGTGAACAGCAAGGTGAGCGCATTTCCGTTGATGATGTTGCAGCTCATTTGAACACAATTAATTATGAAATCCCTTGTACGATTAGTTATCGTGTTCCCCGTATTTTTTTAAAAAATAAGAGTATAATTGAAGTGAGAAATGCGGTATTATAGTAGATGGGTGGAATGAGAACGATTGTTTTCGAAAAATTTCTACAAAATTTGGACAAATGATGCTGGAAATGACTTTGCATCGCGATGATGAAATGGTATGATGTAAATTGGGAGCAACTATGTGGTTGTAGTTTAGTTGGAGGTGTGTGTTTGTGTCTGAATCCAGCGCAACAACAGAAATTGTTATTCGGTTACCGCAGGCGTTAGTGAGCGAATTAGATGGAATTGTGAAGCAAGAAAACGGCAGCCGAAATGAGCTCATTTATCAAGCGATGAAAATGTACATCCGCGAACGGAAAAAACGTCAAATTCGAGAAGCGATGAGACGTGGGTATATGGAGATGGCGAAAATTAATTTGTCGCTTGCATCGGAGGCTTTTCTTGCGGAATATGAAGCTGACCACACCGTTGAACGCTTAGTTAGCGGGGGGTAATCTTTTGATTGTCAAACGTGGTGACGTGTATTTTGCCGATCTTTCTCCAGTAGTTGGATCTGAGCAAGGGGGCGTGCGCCCTGTGCTTGTTATTCAAAATGACATTGGGAACCGTTTCAGTCCAACCGTCATTGTTGCTGCCATTACTGCGCAAATTCAAAAAGCGAAGTTGCCCACACATGTTGAAATCGACGCAAAGCGCTACGGATTTGAACGGGACTCTGTCATTTTGCTTGAACAAATTCGGACGATCGATAAACAGCGTCTGACAGATAAGATTACCCATCTAGATGACGAGATGATGGATAAAGTAGATGAAGCGTTGCAAATTAGTCTTGGTCTTATTGATTTTTAATATGTCGAAAAAATAGCTACATTGTGTAGCTATTTTTGTTTAGAGGAGGAATTTTGTTTGGAACTACTAAAGCAGTTGGCTGTGAAATTACATATTCCATTTGTACACGTCCAACAAGTTATTCAGCTTTATGAGGAAGGAAATACGATCCCGTTTATTGCTCGTTACCGAAAAGAAATGACTGGTGCGCTTGATGAAGTGCAAATTCGCACTATTTTAGATGAATGGAATTATTTACAAAACTTAACAAAACGAAAAGAAGAAGTGATTCGCTTAATCGATGAGCAAGGAAAATTAACGGATGAACTGAAAGAAGCGATTACAAAAGCAACGAAACTGCAAGAAGTAGAAGACTTATATCGTCCATATAAACAAAAGCGACGAACAAAAGCGACAATTGCAAAAGAAAAAGGGCTGGAACCTTTTGCAGAATGGTTGTTAACGTTTCCGAATGAGTCGATTACAGAACGGGCACAATTGTTTATTGATGAGCAAAAAGAAGTACATACGATCGAAGAAGTGATACAAGGTGCCAAAGATATTATTGCTGAAAAAGTATCCGATGACGCAACGCTTCGTCAATGGATTCGTCACCAAACGTGGCAAACAGGAATGATCGCTTCTGTTGGAAAAGAAGTAGAAAAAGACGAAAAGCGTGTATTTGAAATGTATTACGATCATCGTGAACCGATCGCTAAAGCGCCCGCCCACCGTGTTTTAGCGATGAACCGCGGCGAAAAAGAAGGAGTTTTACGCATTGCAATTGATGTAGATGCTGAACGAATTATTACATACATTCGTAAACAAGTTATACGAAATGAGCGCTCATCGGCGGCCGACATTGTTGCTGAGGCGATTGAAGATGCATATAAACGTTTGATCGCCCCGTCTATTGAGCGAGAGGTACGAAATGAGTTGACAGAACATGCGGAAGAACGAGCAATCCACATTTTCGCTGAAAACTTACGCAACTTGCTGTTACAACCACCGTTAAAAGGGAAGGTCGTTTTAGGGATCGACCCAGCATATCGTACAGGATGTAAGTTAGCTGTTGTCGATGAAACCGGAAAAGTACTTCATATTGATGTCATTTATCCACATCCACCGAAAAATGAGGTGGAGAAAGCGAAAGAAAAATTAAAGCAATTACTTCATACGTATCAAGTGGAGTTAATTTCCATTGGCAACGGAACGGCATCGCGAGAGACAGAGCAGTTTGTAGCCGATACAATTTCTGAGTGGGAAGGAAACGTGTTTTATTTAATTGTCAATGAAGCAGGGGCAAGTGTATATTCTGCGTCAGATTTAGCACGTAAAGAGTTTCCACATCTACAAGTTGAGGAGCGAAGCGCTGTATCGATTGCTCGACGTGTTCAAGACCCGCTTGCTGAATTAGTAAAAATTGATCCGAAGTCTGTAGGAGTTGGACAATATCAGCATGATGTGTCGCAAAAAAAGCTTGAGCAATCGTTGCAATTTGTCGTAGAAACGGTTGTCAACCAAGTTGGTGTAAACGTGAATACAGCTTCTCCAACGTTGTTGCAATATGTATCTGGTTTAACGAAGACAGTAGCCGAAAATATTGTAAAATATCGGGAAGAACACGGGAAATTTACAAATCGTGAGCAATTAAAACATATTCCACGCCTTGGAGCGAAAACGTACGAACAATGCATTGGTTTTTTGCGCATCATAGATGGAGATGAGCCGTTAGACCGCACACCAATCCACCCAGAACGTTATGAAGAAGTGTATCAATTGTTACGTCGCCTCGGTTTTTCGACAGAAGCGATCGGAAGTGAGCAATTGCGAGTTGCACTTGAAGGAATAAATGTAGAAGAAACAGCACAAGAACTGAACATAGGGGTATTGACGCTTCAAGATATTATCGATGCGCTTAAGCGTCCAGAGCGCGATCCGCGCGATGATTTGCCAAAACCTATTTTAAAGCAACATGTGTTGAAGATGGAGGACTTGAAGAAAGGTATGGAATTAGAGGGAACGGTACGAAACGTTGTTGATTTCGGCGTATTCGTAGATATTGGTGTAAAGCAAGATGGGCTTGTTCATATTTCGAAACTAAGCAATCGATATGTGAAACATCCACTTGATGTTGTGTCAGTCGGCGATATTGTGAAAGTATGGGTTGATTCGGTCGATTTACAAAAAGAGCGCATCGCTTTAACGATGATTCCACCAACATCGGAAAACACACTGTCATGAGCAGTGTGTTTTCCGGTAAAAAAACCAACATTGATTGAGAAGTTTAATTTGAGCACGATTTTTCTCATAATATGCACGGCGCATTTGGTTTCTTAGCCACATCGGCATGATGATCACCTTCAAATTGTTTTTTTATTATGTTATGAGTAAAAGAGCCCAATGGTGAAAGGACGGAAGTAAAATGGATGAGCGCGAGTTGCAGGAGCTTGTTGAGCGCATATCGTTACATATATTTCATAAGCCGTTTCGACATCGAGCGATATTTAACGATCGGTTAAAGACGACAGGTGGGAGGTATTTACTTTCTACACATAACATTGAACTGAATCGAAAATATTACGAACAACATGGGGAAGAAGAGCTCATTCAAGTAATTAAGCACGAATTATGCCACTATCATTTACACCTAGAAGGAAAAGGTTATCGTCATCGTGATCGTGATTTTCGAGAATTGTTACAAAAAGTACAAGCCCCACGCTTTTGCAAACCTGTTGTATTAGCAAAGACGGGAAAGAAATATTACTATGAATGCACATCGTGCCATTATATATATGTGCGAAAAAAAGCGATGGATACGAATCGATATGTATGTGGACGCTGTCGAGGAAAATTAAAAAAAATAAAAAGAGAGTGTTGACAAGTCAAATCTTTATGTGCTAAATTATAAAAGCCGTCGTCATTCGATGAGAAAAAACAAGTAAAAAAAGACGGTTGACAGACATAAAAAGAATAAATATAATGTAAGCAGTCCTAATGATTAAATTGTTCCGCAGTAGCTCAGTGGTAGAGCACTCGGCTGTTAACCGAGCGGTCGTAGGTTCGAATCCTACCTGCGGAGCCATTGGAGAAGTACCCAAGTGGCTGAAGGGGACGGTTTGCTAAACCGTTAGGTCGTTCTTTTACGGCGCGCGGGTTCAAATCCCGCCTTCTCCGCCAGGAAGACAATGAATATGGCCCGTTGGTCAAGTGGTTAAGACACCGCCCTTTCACGGCGGTAACACGGGTTCGAATCCCGTACGGGTCATCCTTTGGAGTGCTCATTTTGTTCACTCCATTTCATTTCGGAGGATTAGCTCAGCTGGGAGAGCACTTGCCTTACAAGCAAGGGGTCGGCGGTTCGATCCCGTCATCCTCCACTCTTTTTGGTCCCGTGGTGTAGTGGTTAACATGCCTGCCTGTCACGCAGGAGATCGCGGGTTCGATCCCCGTCGGGACCGCCATTTAAAAAAGTTTTTTGGAGTGTTTTAACACACATGTTCGATTGCTTGTTGGGCTATAGCCAAGCGGTAAGGCAACGGACTTTGACTCCGTGATGCGCTGGTTCGAATCCAGCTAGCCCAGCCATTAATGTAGCGAGCCATTAGCTCAGCAGGTAGAGCACGATCGATTTAGCGTCTTTGAATAAGCGACAGCGTACCGCTCGAACTTCTTCTTGATTAGTCATGCTGAGAGCGGGACGTCGAAAAAATACTTGAGATTCGTTTTATGAAGTGAGCCATTAGCTCAGCAGGTAGAGCATCTGACTTTTAATCAGAGGGTCGGAGGTTCGAGTCCTCCATGGCTCACCATTTATGCGGGTGTGGCGGAATTGGCAGACGCACCAGACTTAGGATCTGGCGCCTTTGGCGTGGGGGTTCAAGTCCCTCCACCCGCACCAGTCGGTCGGTTTTTTTAACAATATGCGGTCGTGGCGGAATGGCAGACGCGCTAGGTTGAGGGCCTAGTGGGGGCAACCCCGTGGAGGTTCAAGTCCTCTCGGCCGCATCTAAAAGACTTGACTTTGGTTTATGAAATATGATATGCTGAGAAGGTCGTTAAAAACGCGCCCGTAGCTCAATTGGATAGAGCATCTGACTACGGATCAGAAGGTTAGGGGTTCGAATCCTCTCGGGCGCGCCATGTTTATATCATGATGAGGACGGGAAGTAGCTCAGCTTGGTAGAGCACATGGTTTGGGACCATGGGGTCGCAGGTTCGAATCCTGTCTTCCCGACCATCTCACTAGCGAACGTGCGGGTGTAGTTTAGTGGTAAAACCTCAGCCTTCCAAGCTGATGTCGTGGGTTCGATTCCCATCACCCGCTTTGATGTTCCTTGAAAACTGAACGAAGCGAAAAGCGTACAGAAGCTAAGGATAACTTTTCTATGGAGAGTTTGATCCTGGCTCAGGACGAACGCTGGCGGCGTGCCTAATACATGCAAGTCGAGCGGACGATTCAAAAGCTTGCTTTTGAATCGTTAGCGGCGGACGGGTGAGTAACACGTGGGCAACCTGCCCTGTAGACGGGGATAACACCGAGAAATCGGTGCTAATACCGGATAACACGAAAGATCGCATGATCTTTCGTTGAAAGGCGGCGCAAGCTGTCGCTACAGGATGGGCCC
>NZ_JXTH01000007.1 GCF_000836725.1 Anoxybacillus thermarum
GTCCAAGCGGGTTGAACAGGCCAAACGGAAGGCAGGACGGTTGTGGGCAGATGTGGTGCGTCAGAATCTACCGTGTCTGCAGCGGTCATCCGGGACGCCGATCCATCAAGCGTTGTCGGCGCTTCGGGATTTTGGTTGGGTGTAAAAAAATGGAATACAATATCATCACTTCAAGATGAGGGATGAGAGTCCAAAAGCGCTTACGATATCAATTCCTGAAAATGGTTCGCTAACTAGTGATTGACAACACCCGTAGTGAACCGAAAAAATGTTCTCCACAAAGTCTTGACTGACTCGTACATAGATGAAAACTTGACATACATGTTACAAAACCATTATAATGAGAATACATTACATGTTCGTAACGGTTTGTTACGTGTATCATTACGCATTCCGAGAGACAGCCTAGTTCGGTTGTCTCTCGTTTTTTATTCCCACATTATTTAAAAAAAAATGCTTATGCAAATATTTAACGAATGTGCATATACTATATATACATTACGCAATCCGCAGTTTAACGCTGCGTATATGATGACGCATGCGGGCTTGAAAATAAGCCCGCATTTTTTTATTGCGTGAAACGAAAAAAGAAAGTAAAATTAGTACCAAGTAATAAAGTTTGATAATAAAAGGAGACGATATTTCCGTGAGTGCAGGAATTATTGGAATTGGACGATATTTGCCGGAACGTATTGTGACGAATAAAGAATTAGAACAACGAATGGATACGTCAGATGAATGGATTCGGACGCGCACAGGGATTGAAGAGCGGCGCATTGCCTCAAATGATATGGATACGTCCGATATGGGTTATATCGCAGCGAAGCGAGCTCTTGATAATGCGGGCATTTCTTCGGAACAAATTGATCTCATTTTAGTAGCGACGGTGACGCCGGATCGCGCCTTTCCATCTGTCGCATGTATGTTGCAAGAAAAGCTTGGGGCGGTGCATGCAGCCGCGCTCGACGTAAGCGCGGCATGTGCAGGATTTATGTATGCGATGGTAACCGCGAAACAATTTATTGAAACAAATACGTACAAATACGTGCTTGTCGTTGGTGTAGAAAAGTTATCAAAAATCGTTGATTGGAGCGATCGAAATACAGCGGTGTTGTTTGGAGACGGTGCAGGGGCGGTTGTCATGGGCAAAGTGTCTGAAGGCCGCGGCATCGTATCGTTTGAACTTGGGGCAGACGGTACAGGCGGAAAATATTTATATCAAGACGATTATGTGGTCATGAACGGTCGGGAAGTATTTAAGTTTGCGGTTCGCCAAATGGGCGAGTCATGCATTCGCGTATTAGAAAAAGCCGGATTGACGAAAGCGGACGTCGACTTTTTAATTCCGCATCAAGCGAACATTCGCATTATGGAGGCGGCGCGCGAACGGCTCGAACTTCCTGTTGAGCGCATGTCGATTACAGTGAATAAATACGGAAATACATCCGCTGCTTCCATTCCGATTTCACTTGTAGAAGAAGTGGAAGCCGGACGCATTCAAGATGATGACCTCATCATTATGGTCGGCTTTGGCGGTGGATTAACGTGGGGCGCTATTGCATTGCGCTGGGGCAAATAGCGATGGTATGATGAAACAAAGGAGTGATGAATGGTGAAAAAAAGACGAGTCGTCGTCACGGGATTAGGGGCTGTCACGCCGTTAGGAAATGATGTTGAAACGACATGGAAAAACATCGTTGCTGGACAATCCGGCATCGGTCCGCTCACACGGTTAAATGCGGACGATTTTCCTGCGAAAGTGGCAGCGGAAGTAAAAGATTTTCAAGTGGAACAATTTATCGATAAAAAAGAAGCGCGCAAAATGGACCGATTTACGCAATATGCGGTCGCCGCTTCCATGATGGCAGTAAAAGATGCTGATTTACAAATTACGGAAGAAAATGCACCGCGCGTTGGCGTCTGGATTGGTTCGGGCATCGGCGGGATGGAAACGTACGAAGAACAGCTTAAAACGTTTTTAGAAAAAGGATATCGTCGCGTAAGCCCGTTTTTCGTTCCGATGATGATTCCGGATATGGCGGCCGGGCAAGTGTCGATTATGCTTGGGGCAAAAGGAATAAACTCATGTACGGTCACCGCTTGTGCGACAGGAACGAACTCGATTGGCGATGCGTTTAAAGTCATTGAGCGTGGCGATGCGGATGTGATGATTACCGGCGGAACAGAAGCGCCAATTACACATATGGCATTTGCGGGATTTAGCGCAGCGAAAGCGCTCTCGTTTAATCCGGACCCAAAAACCGCATGCCGTCCGTTTGATCAACATCGCGACGGATTTATTATGGGCGAAGGGGCTGGCATTATTATTTTAGAAGAATTAGAACATGCGTTAAAACGCGGTGCGCGCATTTATGCTGAAATTGTTGGCTACGGTGCGACAGGCGATGCGTATCATATTACTGCTCCGGCACCTGGTGGAGAAGGCGGGGTGCGTGCGATGCGTCAAGCGCTTCATGATGCGAATATGCAGCCAGAGGACATCGACTATATTAACGCGCACGGCACGAGTACAGAGTATAACGATAAATATGAAACGATGGCGATTAAAGAAGTATTTGGTGAACACGCATATAAATTAGCTGTTAGCTCGACGAAATCGATGACGGGACATTTGCTTGGCGCAGCGGGTGCAATCGAAGCCATTTTCTCCGTTTTATCGATTCACGACGGCGTCATTCCGCCAACGATTAATTACGAAACACCAGATCCAGAATGCGACTTAGATTACGTGCCGAACGTGGCGCGCAAAAAAAACGTGCGTGCGGTATTAAGCAACTCGCTCGGCTTTGGTGGACATAATGCAACGATTATTTTCAAAAAATATGAAGGATGAGGTTCGCCTCATCCTTTTTCACATTTTCCTTTCGTTTATCGTACAATGCGATAACGAAAGGAGGGAATGTTATGGGAGTGATTAACACGAAACATTGGTTTATGGACGATATGTGGCGAAAAAAAATAAAAGAAGATGTGCAACGTCATTTATTTGCGCACGGCATGGCGCGACATAACCAACATGATACGATGAAACAGCTCGCAGAAAAAAACGTATGGATGTTTGTTGCGAAAAAGTTCACAGAACTCCGAAAAGAGTGGGATGGCCCAGACGTGCCCGTATTTATTTTCCCGGCTGATGCCACAAACCGTTCTCTGCAACATGAATTTGGCGGAAAATCAGGCGTCGCTTTTCGCGATCAACTATTTTTATTTTTGCTTCCTCACGTATCGAACGAGCATGTTTATGCCCTCCTTATTCACGAATATAACCACGTTTGCCGTCTCCACGCTGATCCGAAAGAGGAACGGGAATATACGCTTCTTGATCGCATCGTGATGGAAGGATTAGCAGAACATGCGGTGAAGGAGCGACTCGGAAGCGAATATGTCGCAACATGGACGACATATTATACAGAAGAACAACTAAAGCAATGGATGAAAAAATGGATGATTCCAAATCTCTCTATTCGGCCAGACGATGCTCGTTACCGCGCGCTTTTATACGGTTCAGCATTTTATCCGCGCATGCTTGGTTATGCGGTCGGATATATGGTCGTCAAGCGGGCGCTAGAAAAAAAGACGATGATAGAGCTACTTTCGATGAAAGCTGAAGAAATTTTTTTTACGTAACGCATCGTTTAGACGCTTGTTCATACATATAGTAGTGGACAAGGGGGACTGACGGATGCGTTTCTTTTTTTATTTGCTTGGGTTTGGGATGTCGGTCATTGGTGGGACGACGATGATTGCGTATTTAAATATTATGGCGTCGCGTTCAGACTGGAAAGAATATTTGTTGTTTATTAGCACAAAAGTGGAATGTTACTTTTTGCCGATCGGTTTGTTTATGACGTGGTTAAGCATTTTTTTTCCGTCTCATGACGATGGTTAAATTTAGGGTGAAATGGAATAAAATGAACGACCTCTGACCATACTGTGAACAAATCGTTCGAAGTGAGGGGTTATGCATGTTATATCTTCACGATGTTTGGGTGAATTGGTTTGAAGGGGAAGAAAACGGGTATAACGTTTGCCACTTTTATGAGTGGAGAAAAGATGATGCGATTGAGCTGTTAGATCAAGTGCCTGTATTAAAAGTGAGCCCACAGCTGTTTCATTACTTAGAAAATAGTTTGTCGGAAATTCCGAAGCCGCTGCTTGAAGATGTATATCAAAAAGCGTACGTGAGAAAAAATCATGAGCGCATCCAGCTTGAATATTGTTTTATTGCGACAGATGGTTGTGGCATTGTGGCAATTGATACGATCGGTTATCATATTCCGATTCGAAAAAGCCGGCTTATTCCACGCCAAGAACAGCTCGTTTATGAGATGGTGAAAGAACAAGATGTGCGCATATATCCATTTCAACAAAGTGAAAAAGAATACCATATTTTATCGCCGCATCCTGCGCTCATGAGCGGGTTGACACGCAAAGAGCGGCAATTGAAGCAGCTATTATTTATGGCGCTTGACCAGCTGTATGGAACGAAAAATGTCGCTGAAGTGCGCTATTGGTACACGGAATGGGCGCCAGAAAAGTATGCATACATTCAACAAATGTCGTTTGAAGAAGCGTGGAACGGCTTGTACGAAGAAGCGAAATACGGTTGGTCCGAACGGCACGCTCATTTATGCGAACGGCTCGTCAAAGGGCAGCCGTTTTTTGAAAAACTATGGGAAATGGAGCAAGAGCCGAAAGTGAATTAAAAAACTCAGCCCGCGTGGAGCTGAGTTTTTTATCGTCTTTTTCTTCCTAAACCGATGGCGTTTTCCATTTTCTTTAACATTTTACTTGCGACGCGGTTTGCTTTTTCGGCACCTTCGTCTAAAATATCGTCTAATGTAGTGCTTTCCATGAGTTCGTAATATTTTTCTTGAATTGGCGTTAGGGTGTTAATAATCACTTCTGCGACATCTGCTTTAAACTCCCCATATCCTTTTCCAGCATAGCGCTCTTCTAATTGCTCGATCGGCTCGTTCGCTAAAATGGAGTAAATCGTTAATAAGTTCGATACGCCCGGTTTATTTTCTTTATCATAGCGAATAACACCTTCTGAGTCTGTGACGGCGCTTTTTACCTTTTTCTCGATCGTTTTCGCATCATCAAGCAACGTAATGTACGATTTTTGATTCGGATCGGATTTGCTCATTTTTTTCGTCGGGTCAGTGAGCGACATAATGCGGGCGCCGATTTTCGGAATGCGCGCTTCTGGGATCGTGAAAATGTCCCCATATCGTTTATTAAATCGCTCCGCTAAATCGCGCGTGAGTTCAATATGTTGTTTTTGATCTTCACCGACAGGAACGATGTCTGTCGAGTAAAGTAAAATGTCGGCTGCCATAAGCGGCGGATACGTTAACAACCCAGCGCTTACTGCTTCTTTTCCGGCCGATTTGTCTTTAAACTGCGTCATGCGCTCTAATTCGCCAATATAGGCGATGCATTGTAAAATCCAACCCGCTTGCGCATGCGCAGGCACTTCGGACTGAATAAATAACGTTGATTTGTTCGGATCAATGCCGACCGCTAAATAAAAGGCAGCTAAGCTGCGAATGTTTTTCCGAAGCGCTAGCCGATCTTGCGGAACGGTAATCGCATGTTGGTCGACGATACAAAAATAGCAATTGTAATCGTCTTGTAGTTCAACAAATTGTTTCATCGCTCCAATATAGTTGCCGAGCGTAATGACACCGCTTGGTTGAATACCTGAAAAAATCGTCTTCATCGAATCACTCCTTTTCATTTTTTGACAATAAAAAAAGTCCTATCATCTTTAGGGACGATAGAACCGTGGTGCCACCCTAGTTATTGTCATTGCGACAATCACTTTGCCCATGCGGTATGCATGGCGCCTTTGTAACGGAAGGCAAACGTTCAAGCCTACTTTTTTTCAACTTGAATGCTCAAAAGCCCATTCCATACAACTAGCGGCTTGTTCGCACCGTCCACAAGCTCTCTGAACGCCTCGTTATATGTACTATTCTTTGTCATCGCATCGGTTTTTTACAACATTATATGGTGTTCGTTTTTTCATGTCAATAAACGTATGACAAAATAAACGTCACGAACGTTACGAATAGCCCGGCGAAAAAAAAGGGAGCGCCCCACTGCGTTTTTGTTTCATCATCATGCTCGTCTTGGGCATAATAACGCTCGACAGGTGAGCGAAACAACCGCTTAAAACTCGCGATCGTTACATCGAAAAATCCGCGTTCATAAATGAACCGTAAGCCACCGATGATGACGAGCGGTTGAGCGAGAAGAAACGAAACGTTAATAAAAGTAAGCCATTTATGTGCAGAAAAAAGTGCAACCGTTAGCGCAATGAAAAAGACGAGAGAGCTTGTCACAACTAGTTTTTTCACAACTTATCCACCTTTCGTGCTTAATCGCTGTAAAGTATTATACTAAAAAAAGTGTAAATTTTCTATTTACAAATGAATAAAAAACAAATAAAATAGTCATCAAGCTGATTTTATCAAATTTGTGAACAAATCTAACATTTCTCTAAAATGTTAGAAAATTTAAAAAAAGTTCAAAAAAAATCTTTTCAAATATATTAATTCGTTATATAATGTCCTTGTGTTTCAAATCTTCTGATAAATCAGAAGATGGGAATAAATACAATAAACAGATGAGGGGGAAACTCGCATGAAGAAAAAGTTATCTATCTTTTTCGTGCTTCTTCTCGTTGCTTCCATGGTGCTAGCAGCATGTGGCGGCAACAAAGCGGAAGAACCGAAACCTTCAGATGAAGGAAAACAAGAAACACCAGCGAAAGAGCAAGTATTGAACTTGTTAGAAACTTCTGAAATTCCTTCACTAGACTCTACGTTAGCGACTGATGCCGTATCATTCCGCGTCATGAACAACGTATTTGAAGGATTATACCGTTTAGACGAAAACAATCAGCCTACGCCAGGAATGGCTGAAAGCTATGAAGTAAGCGAAGATGGAAAAGTGTACACATTTAAACTTCGCGATGCAAAATGGTCAAACGGAGATGCTGTGACGGCAAACGATTTCGTATATGCTTGGAGAAAAGCGCTTGATCCAAACACAGGTGCTGAGTATGCGTACATCATGTACGACATTAAAAACGCTGAAGAAGTAAACACTGGAAAAGTGCCTGTTGACCAATTAGGCGTCAAAGCAATTGACGACAAAACGTTACAAGTTGAATTGAAAAACCCAATTCCATATTTCTTAAGCTTATTATCGTTCCCAACATTCTATCCACAAAACGAGAAATTTGTGAAAGAGCAAGGGGACAAATACGGTCTTGAAGCAAACACAACAATTTACAACGGTCCGTTCGTATTAAGCGAGTGGAAACATGAACAAAGCTTCCAATTAAAGAAAAACGAACAATATTGGGATGCACAAACTGTAAAGCTTGAAACAATTAACTTCAACATCGTTAAAGACGTTGCGACTGGCGTAAACTTGTATGAAACAAACAAAGCAGACCGCGTTGGTTTAAGTGCAGAGTTTGTTGACAAATATAGCAGCGACAAAAACTTTAAAACAAAATCAGAGCCTGTATTGTTCTTCATTCGCATGAACCAAAAGAATGAAGTGTTGAAAAACGTAAATGCTCGTAAAGCGATTGCGATGGGCTTTGATAAAGAAGCGATGGTTGCGACAATCTTAAATAACGGTTCAAAAGCAGCGAACTACTTCGTTCCAGAAGGATTTGTTACAGGTCCAAACGGAAAAGACTTCCGTGAAGAAAATGGCGATTTAGTAACATTTAACGCTGAAGAAGCGAAAAAATATTGGGAGCAAGCGAAAAAAGAGCTTGGCAAAGACAAAGTGACGCTTGAATTGTTAAACTACGATTCTGAAAGTGCGAAGAAAATTGGTGAGTTCTTAAAAGAGCAACTTGAAACAAACTTGCCAGGTTTAACAGTCAATATTAAACAACAACCATTTAAGCAAAAACTTGACCTTGAAAGCAAAATGCAATATGAGTTATCATTTGCTGGTTGGGGTCCAGACTACCAAGATCCAATGACATTCATCGACATGTTTGTTACAAACGGTGCTCACAACCAAACTGGTTGGTCAAATGCTGAGTACGACAAACTTGTAAAAGATGCGAAAACAACGCTTCTTTCTGACTTACAAGCTCGTTGGGATGCAATGGTAAAAGCTGAGAAAATCTTGTTAGATGAAGCGGTTATCGCGCCAATGTACCAACGTGGTGCAGCGTACTTAGAGCGTGAATACGTGAAAGGTATCGTTGATCATCCATTCGGTCCAGACAACAGCTACAAGTGGGCTTATATCGAGTAATCGAAAAGAAAGGAGAGTATATGTGCGATAAGCATATACTCTCCTTTTGCCTGCTAATCAGTAAAATTTCAAAAAGTTTTTAATTTTTAAGGAGGTGTGCGATATGGCACGATATACGTTGCAACGTCTTATTTATATGATTATTACGCTATTTATCATTGCAACAGCCACGTTCTTTTTAATGAAGCTTCTCCCAGGCTCCCCTCTCCAAAATCAAGAGAAGCTATCACCAGAACAACAAAAAATCATTTTAGAAAAGTATGGTCTAAATGATCCAGTTCCTGTGCAATACGTTCGTTATTTAGGCAACTTAGTTAAAGGAGATTTAGGCGTTTCTTTCCAATATGACAATCGCCCAGTGACACAATTGATTGGTGATCGCATTGGGCCATCGGCACAACTCGGTTTTCAAGCGCTCGTATTCGGGACAATTGTTGGTATTTTGCTCGGTGTGATCGCTGCTGTTCGTCATAATACAGCGGTTGACTATGGAGCAACGGTGTTAGCTGTTTTAGGTATTTCCATTCCATCATTTGTATTCGGTGGATTGTTGCAATATTACATCGGTGTAAAATTAAAATTACTTCCTGTTGCGTTTTGGGATGGTTTTGAGTACACGATCATGCCAACGCTAGCGTTATCCGTATTCGTTATCGCGAGCATCGCGCGCTTTATGCGTACAGAAATGTTAGAAGTGCTCGGTTCGGACTATATTTTAACAGCGCGTGCCAAAGGAATTAGCGGCTTTGGCGTCATTTTTAAACACGGATTGCGAAATGCAATGATTCCGATTATTACAATTCTTGGTCCGATGGCTGTTAACTTAATGACAGGAACATTAGTTATCGAACAAATTTTTGCCGTTCCTGGATTAGGGGAGCAGTTCGTTCGCTCCATTAACTTAAATGACTATCCGGTCATTATGGGAACGACTATTTTCTATAGTGCGTTATTTATTTTTGTTATTTTTATTGTGGACGTGCTTTACGGCTTAATTGATCCGCGAATTCGTTTGGCGGGAGGGAAAAAATAATGACAGAAAAGCAACTATCTCCTGAGTTGTTTGAGCTAGCGACAGAGCGTCAAGGTGATATGGAAAAAATTAATCGTCCAAGCTTAACGTTTTTACAAGACGCTTGGCTTCGATTAAGAAAAAATAAAGGTGCTGTGTTCGGATTAATCATGATTATTGCCATTACGTTGATGGCTATTTTTGCACCGATCATGAGCGATCGTACGTATAAACAGCAAAATTTACAACATGCGAAATTACCACCGCGCATTCCGGTGTTAGAAAATATTGATTGGCTTCCGTTTAATGGAAAAGATATGAACGGCATTGATGTGTACGAGAAACGTGGTGTGAAAGAATATTATTGGTTCGGTACAGACGACCTCGGTCGCGACTTATGGACACGGACATGGTACGGTGCCCGCATTTCGTTATATATCGGTGTATTAGCAGCAGCGATTGATTTATTAATTGGAATTATTTACGGCGGCGTTTCAGGATTTTACGGCGGTCGCGTCGATAACATCATGCAGCGCATTATTGAAGTGCTCGTCGGTATCCCAAACTTAATTGTTGTCATCTTATTTATTCTTGTGTTTGAGCCGGGAATTATTTCGATTACGATGGCGATGGTCATTACCGGATGGGTGACGATGGCGCGTATTGTGCGCGGACAAATTTTAAAACTGAAAAATATGGAATACGTTTTAGCAGCGCGTACGCTCGGGGCATCTGATGCACGTATTATCGGAAAACATTTACTTCCGAACGTCGTCGGTCCAATTATTATTACAACGATGTTTACGATTCCGAGTGCGATTTTTACAGAGGCGTTTTTAAGCTTTATCGGACTTGGCATTCGTCCTCCTGAAGCGTCGCTCGGTTCACTCGTTAATGATGGCTATAAATCGATCCAAACGTTCCCACATTTAATGATGATTCCAGCGTTTGTGATCAGCTTGCTCATTTTAAGCTTTAACTTATTAGCGGACGGTTTGCGCGATGCGCTTGATCCGAAAATGCGTAAATAACGGATGAAAGGGGTGGAACAATGGAAAAGGTACTAGAGGTAAAAGATTTGCATATTTCGTTTGATGTGTACGGTGGGGAAGTACAAGCTGTACGCGGTGTATCGTTTGACTTGTACAAAGGAGAAACGCTTGCGATCGTTGGGGAGTCTGGTTCAGGAAAATCGGTGACGTCTAAAGCGCTCATGCGTCTACTTCCGATGCCACCAGCAAAAATTAAGCAAGGTCAAATTTTATTAGAAGGTCGCGATTTGACCAAGCTGTCGGAAAAAGAAATGCAACGTGTGCGCGGAGCAGAAATTTCAATGATTTTCCAAGACCCGATGACAGCATTAAACCCAACGATGACGATTGGAAAACAAATTACAGAAGTATTGTTAAAACATCAACAAATGACAAAAGCGGAGGCGAAAGCGCGCGCCATTGAATTGCTTGACCTTGTCGGCATTAAAGAGCCAGCGCTCCGTTTTAAACAATATCCGCACCAATTATCAGGTGGTATGCGCCAACGGGTTGTCATTGCGATCGCGCTTGCGTGCAATCCGAAAGTGTTAATTGCGGACGAGCCGACAACCGCGCTAGACGTGACGATTCAAGCACAAATTTTAGAGCTCATTAAAGACATTCAGAAAAAGACAAGAACGTCGATTATTTTCATTACGCACGATTTAGGTGTTGTAGCAAATGTGGCGGATCGCGTTGCGGTCATGTATGCAGGGAAAATTGTAGAGAAAGGAACAGTCGATGAAATTTTCTACAACCCGAAACATCCGTATACGTGGGGGCTGCTTGCGTCGATGCCAAGCTTAGAGCACGGAGATGAAGAATTGTACTCGATCCCGGGCACGCCTCCAGATTTGTTAAATCCGCCAAAAGGAGATGCGTTCGCGCCTCGTAATGCATATGCGTTAAAAATTGATTACGAAATGGAGCCGCCGATGTTTCAAGTGTCTGATACGCACTATGCCGCAACATGGTTGCTTCACCCGAACGCACCGAAAGTCGAACCTCCGAAAGTCGTTCGTGAACGGATGAAAAAGTTCGAAGCATTAACGAAAGATCGAGGAGGGGAGAAGCGATGAACAAACTCGTTGAAGTGAAAAACTTAAAACAATATTTTAAAGTCGGGAAAGGTCAAGTCGTTAAAGCTGTTGACGATGTCACGTTCGATATTTATAAAGGAGAAACGCTCGGTCTCGTCGGGGAGTCGGGGTGCGGAAAGTCAACGACAGGACGCACGATTATTGGACTATATGAGGCAACAGGCGGCGAAGTGTTGTTTAACGGGTTAAGCGTACATCGGAAAAAGTCAGCGAAGGAAGCGAAAGAATTAAAACGGAAAATGCAAATGATTTTCCAAGATCCGTATGCGTCATTAAACCCGCGAATGACGGTTGCGGATATTATTGCAGAAGGAATCGACATTCACGGATTGGCAAAGTCGAAAGAAGAGCGTATGAACCGCGTATATGAAATGCTTGAAACGGTCGGATTAAACCGTGAACATGCGAACCGTTATCCGCATGAGTTTTCAGGCGGTCAGCGTCAGCGGATCGGCATTGCGCGCGCGCTTGCGGTTGAACCGGAGTTTATTATTGCTGATGAGCCTATTTCGGCTTTAGACGTATCGATTCAAGCGCAAGTTGTCAACTTAATGAAAAAGTTGCAACGTGAAAAAGGATTGACGTATTTATTTATCGCCCACGACTTGTCGATGGTGAAATACATTAGCGATCGAATTGGCGTCATGTATTTCGGAAAAATGGTTGAGCTTGCGGATGCGGAAGAATTGTATCGCAACCCGATTCATCCGTATACGAAGTCGCTTTTATCTGCGATCCCGCATCCAGATCCAGAAACGGAACGGACGCGTAAACGGATCATTTACGATCCGTCGCAACATAACTATAAAGAAGGCGAAGACGTGCGCATGCGCGAAATTACGCCAGGTCATTTCGTCTACTGCTCAGAAGCAGAGTATGAAAAATATAAAGCGATGCACAGCTAATCTCTCGTTCGAGAGATTAGCTTTTTTCGTTTGCTGTACTAAAGAATTATACAATATTTTGATTCGTTTGACTATTTTGTTTTTAAAAAAAGCTCCGAGATTATTTCGAAGCTTTTTTTCCGCCAACTGTTTTCCAGCCGGTTTGAATATGTTCGCTCATCGCTGTATGTAACCGCTTTTTTTGTCCGCCAAATATGTTTTCACCGATGCCGTTTAAAATGACGCCCATCAGCGCGGTGATACCGATGACTAAAATGGCAACAATCGTAAAATCGATAAAAAATTGCGCCATGTTATTTCCCCCTTTGTTTGCCATGTCTATTTTTATTGTAGAGAAAATTTCAAATGAAAGCAACGAAAAATGAAACTGTTCGTATTGGACAACCGTATATTATATGTGTGAAGTGAAAAAAAGGTGTATCTTTCTAAACTTTTTTGTTGTATAATGTACGTTGTAGAGTTTTTTAAAGTCATTTTAAAATAAGATGTGTTTTAATACAGAAATGTATTCCAGCAACCCATTTTTAAGGGAGTGATATATATGGTTATCGTGTATTCATCGCCAAGTTGCACGTCTTGCCGAAAAGCGAAAGCATGGTTAGAAGAGCATCACATTCCGTATACAGAGCGCAACATTTTCGCGGAGCCGTTAACGATTGAAGAAATCAAAGGCATTTTGCGTATGACAGAAAACGGGACGGATGAAATTATTTCAACAAGATCAAAAATTTTTCAAAAGCTAAACATTCAAGTCGACTCGTTGCCGTTACAAGATTTGTATGAAATTATTCGTCAACATCCAGGACTGTTGCGTCGTCCGATCATTATGGACGAAAAGCGTCTGCAAGTTGGATACAACGAAGATGAAATTCGTCGCTTTTTACCGAGAAAAGTGCGCACGTATCAATTGCGTCAAGCACAACAGCTCGTCAACAGCAAAGGCTTAGCGTAACATACACGCTAAGCCTTTTATAGTAATGGAGAAAGAAGACGGGCGGTTGACTCCGCAATGCGCATCCAAAGCGGGCGCTGCTGAAATTGTTTCATATTTATTTTGGTTGAGTGATGGAAGTCATCGATAAAGTCATCGACTAGCTTTTGTACGCTTGGCGTTTGATATAAAAACGCGTTCACTTCAAAGTTTAAATGAAAGCTGCGCATATCCATATTCGCTGTGCCGATCGAAGCAAGTTCCCCGTCTACGACGATAATTTTGCTGTGCATAAACCCTTTTTCGTATTCATAAATGGTCGCTCCTGCCTCTAATAATTCTGGAAAATAAGAGCGGGAAGCGTAAAACACAATTTTTTTATCGGGTCGCTTCGGCACAAGCAGCCGGACGTCGATGCCGCTTAATGCAGCGACTTTGAGCGCCGTGAAAATATCTTCATCTGGAATAAAATACGGAGAGGCAATCCAAATGGAACGCTGAGCCGATGTAATCATCGCAAAAAATAAATGTTTAATGACTTCCCATTTCGTATCTGGTCCACCAGCGACAAGTTGGACGCCTCCGATTGCCTCATCAACGGTTGGAGCACTTAAATAGTTCATCGTCAACAATTGCTGTCCCGTCATGTAATACCAATCTTGCAAAAAAATGAGTTGTAACGTGCGAACCGCTTCACCGGAAACGAGTAAATGCGTATCGCGCCAAAAGCCAAAATAGTCGTTTTTCCCTAAATATTCATCGCCAATATTTAACCCGCCGACAAAACCGACTTTTCCATCAATGACGATAATTTTGCGATGGTTGCGGAAGTTGATCGTATTGTTTAAAAACGGCAAGCGAACAGGAGAGAACGGAATCATATCGACGCCTGCTTCGCGCATTTCATGTATGTACGTTTTTGGTAGTTTCCAACTTCCGACAGCATCGTATAAAAAGCGGACGTGCACCCCTTTTTTTGCTTTCGTCATTAATATGTGCTTTAGACGTTGACCGATGTCGTCATCGCGAACGATGTAATATTCAAGATGAATGTGGTGCTCTGCTTTTTCTAATTCCGCAAAAATGGCGGTAAACGTTTCTTCTCCATTTGTCAAGACATGCGTTTTTGTTGCTGTTGAGATGGACTCTTTCGTCAATCGTTTCGCTAGTTGTAACAACGATTGTTGATGAGGTTTCATATACAGTTTTCGCTCTTGATCGGCACGATTTGTTTCAAGTTTGCGAAACGTTTGTTCATCGAGTAGCGCCTTTTTTCGAAAAAGTCGTTTTTTGCGATAATTTTGCCCGAAGAACAAATAAAAAATAAAGCCGACGAGCGGAAAACTGCCGAACAAAACGAGCCATGTGAGCGTTTTTGTCGGATGGCGGTTTTCTAAAAAAATGACGAATGAAATAAAAATGACGGACAAGGTGACAAGTAAGCTGAACGTTCCGAGCAGCCAGCCTTCCCAATAATCTTTCGTTACCGTTAAAAAGCCGATAAAAACAAGGATAAATAGTGCAACCTTTAAAGCATTTCTCATGTCTCATTCACCTAACCTTACGGAAAAAAAGCCGATTTCAAGCAATTGAAATCGGCGTTATGAGTTTGGAAAATGTTTTGCGATCATCGTTAGCGCTTGTTGTGCGATGACGATTTTTCCGTATTCTTCAAGACGATGAATTGTCATTTCGGAATCTTGCCCGTATTCAAGCAATATGCTTAACATATTGTCAATGTCGCGATCGGCATCTTCTTCTGTAAATTCGACGTATAAATAATAGTTGTTTTCAAATGCGAATAGGCGATTGTTTAATGTTGAAAAATCGCGACGATGAGCAAGGGCGATGACGTCTTCGATATTTTTAAAGCGGATGACGAACTGAAGCGGATTTTCAGGCGCTACCGATGATGATGCTTTAATGATGTTAAAATGTTGATCTAATATTTGTTCGATTTTTTCATCGACAGGTAAGTCTCTAAATCGTTCATCGTTAATTGGAAGTTCTAATTTCGTTCCGTCTTTTGAAATTTGCGCTTTTGTGACGAGCACTTCAATGCCTTTTTCAAGCGCATGCACTTGAATCCAAAGCGGGCCTTCTAAATAAAGTTCCGCTTCTTGATGAATTTCATCAATCATTTCCCAAAATAATTCTTCGCTTCGTTCGCGATTGTACCAAATTTCTTCGCGATTAAATCCGCGTTCTTCAATGTCTCCGTACGACATATATAGCTTTAACGTATATTCATTGATGCGTTCGATTTCCATGTTCCTCAGCTCCCTTCTACGATTATCCATTCAGGAAGGGAATTCACCCTTGAGCATTCGCCCATCCTCCCACATCTTGTACTTCTATTGTATGATAAAATGTGAAAGAAGGGAAATAAAAAACGCCTAATTCAATAAATTTAGTTGTTCCCCTATTTTTTGTATTTCTTGCAGGAGAATCGTTCGCTTTGTTGAAAAATTTATGGAGAAAGGGGAAGTTATATGTTTGTTGCCTTGTTTAAAAATGGGGAAGTATGTTCGTTATTAGACGATTGGACGGTTGAACAGCTGCACGCATGGCGAGCGAACGAGTCGTTTTTTTGTCCCGTTTGTCGACAGCGAGTACAGTTGAAAATCGGAAAAAAACGCATGCCGCATTTTGCCCATGAAGCAAAATGTATCATTGAAACAGAGCGAGAAACGATGGCACATTTACAAGGAAAACAACAGCTGTACGAATGGTTGGCAAATGAACGACTGAAAGTAAAAGTGGAAACATATTTACCACACATTCAACAACGCCCAGACATATTTGTCGTCCATCATCAAAAGATGTATGCGTTAGAGTATCAATGCTCCACGATTTCATCCTCTTTATTTACGAAGCGAACGAAAGCGTATATGCACGCAAACATTGTTCCGATTTGGCTTCTTCATTCGTCATACGTGCAGCGTCGCGGATTGTTTTTTCAATTGTCTTCGTTTTCGTGGCTTTTTTTCAACGACCAAGAGATGATTCCATTTTATTGCTCAACGCAGCGCACCATGTCGTTTCTTCATCATCTTATTCCGCTATCCGCAACGATCGCATATGGGGAGTGGACGACGGTTCCGCTTCATACGATGCCGTTTTCTGCTTTGCATAAAACACCTCACGGACAACAAGACGCCCTTTTTCATGCGTGGAACATAAAAAAGAAACAGTGGCGTCTGTCTCCTCTCTACTACCGAACGAACCGCACGTTTTGCCGCATCGTGTATGAAGCACATATGACTCCATCGTTATTTCCGCATGAAGCAGGCATCCCCCTTCGCCATTCGTATTGGTTTGAAACGCCGCCGTTTGTTTGGCAAACGTATATGTTAATCGAAATGATGAATATTCCGCTTCATGTGACGTTTTCGTTTCATCAATTATATGATCGACTGCAGCGTTTCATTCGTCAAAATGTGATTCGTATTCGCTCGCTTCCGCTCGTCACAAAGACGCATTATTCATATGCGCTCATGGACTATTTCCATGCGCTCGTTTCGCTTCGTTTTTTAAAGAAAGTTGGAAAAAGCTCGTTTCAACGCATTCGGTCATGGTCGCTGCCAAGCACGATCGAAGAAGCGATGAAGGGGGATGAAGACGTGTTGCGACGAATTGTAAGCAAAAAAGAGGATTTTTTTATAAAACGAGAATAATATATAAGTAAACATTTTTAAGGCAAGAGGTGATCTATATGGCAAAAACATTGCCGACACGCAAAGACGTTCCCGTACAGTATACTTGGCGTCTTGAAGATATTTTCGCAACAGATGAACAGTGGGAAGAGGAGTTTCAGGCGATTGCCGCGCTTCTTCCGAAATTTTCGGAGTATAAAGGAAAGCTAGGGGAAAGCGCAGAAACGTTATATGAAGCGTTGCAATATCGCGACCATGTGTTGTTGCGATTAGGAAAATTATATGCGTATGCTCATATGCGCCATGATGAAGATACGACAAACTCGCTGTATCAAGGATTTGAGTCGAGAGCGGAAGGGTTGTATGCTGAAGCGGGCAATGCGATGGCGTTTATCGTGCCCGAAATTTTAGCGCTCGATGAATCGGTCGTGCGCACGTTTTTACAACAATACGAACCGCTTCGACTGTATGAGCATGAACTAGATGAAATGAATCGCCAACGCCCGCACGTGTTATCGGAAAAAGAAGAAGCGATACTTGCGCAAGCAGCGGATGTGATGAACGCGTCCAGCAATACGTTTGGGGCGCTAAATAACGCCGATTTGCGTTTTCCGACGATTCAAGATGAGAACGGGGAAGAAGTGGAAGTTACGCACGGTCGTTACATTCGTTTTCTTGAAAGCGAAGATCGTCGCGTGCGGCATGATGCGTTTAAAGCGGTATACGATACATATCGTAAATATGAAAATACGTTTGCTAGCACGTTAAACGGAGCGGTGAAGCGCAACAACTTTTTTGCGCGCGTTCGCAATTATCGTTCGGCGCGTGAGGCGGCATTAAGCAAAAATCAAATTCCGGAAACGGTGTACGATAATTTAATCGAAACGATTCATCGCTATTTGCCGCTGTTGCATCGTTACGTTCAGCTGCGCAAGCGCGTGCTCGGATTAGATGAGCTGCATATGTACGATTTATATACGCCGCTTGTGAAACAAGTCGATATGAAAGTGACGTACGAAGAAGCGAAAGAGTTATTATTGAAAGGGCTCGCTCCGCTTGGTGAACAATATATTGCGATCGTGAAAGAAGGATTTGAAAATCGTTGGGTTGATGTGCATGAAACGCGCGGCAAACGAAGTGGCGCATATTCGTCTGGTTCATACGGCACAAATCCGTACATTTTAATGAATTGGCAAGATAATGTCAATAACTTATTTACGCTTGCGCATGAGTTTGGTCATTCGGTGCATAGCTATTATACGCGCAAATATCAACCGTATCCGTACGGAAATTATTCGATTTTCGTAGCGGAAGTGGCATCGACGTGCAACGAGGCGCTACTAAACGACTATTTATTACAGACAATCGATGATGAGAAGAAAAAGTTGTATTTATTAAATCATTATTTAGAAACGTTCCGTGGTACGGTGTTCCGTCAAACGATGTTTGCGGAGTTTGAACATATGATTCATCAAATGGCGCAAAACGGCGAGGCGCTCACCGCACAAACGTTAACGGAAAAATATTACGAATTGAATAAAACATATTTTGGGGACGGCATCGTCATCGATGAAGAAATCGGCTTAGAATGGGCGCGCATTCCACATTTTTATTACAACTATTATGTATATCAATATGCGACAGGCTTCAGCGCTGCAACAGCGTTAAGCAAACAAATTTTAGAAGAAGGCGCGCCGGCTGTTGAGCGCTACATTGCGTTTTTAAAAGCTGGAAGCTCCGATTATCCGATTGAAGTGTTGAAAAAAGCAGGTGTCGATATGACATCTCCAGAGCCAATCGAGCAAGCGTGCCAAGTGTTTGAACAAAAACTGCAACAACTTGAGCAACTATTATAAAAGGCGACTGAATGGTCGTCTTTCTTTCTTATTAACGAAATCCGCGAAAGCGGTGGCGGTTGTTGAGATAAGTAAAAAAAGAAAAGAAAGAAAGGAATAAAAACGGAATCGATATGAATAACGGAAATAACCGCATTAATGCAAAAAAGTGAATAATGAGCGCAACGACGATCCAGATGATATATACAATAAGCATCGAATCCCTCCTTCTTCTCTATTTATAATAGGGAAGTTGAAAAAGAAATATGACAAATATGTGACAAATGAATAAAACACTTGTCAAGACATGAAGGAGTTTGTTAATATATAAACGTGAAGTGAATCACAATCAAACAAACTTATACCCCTTTGTTTGACCGTGAAAAATTTCTCCCATCCCCTTTGTTGTCTTTATGACAAAGAAAAAAGACTCGGTGTTAGCCGAGTCTTTTTTCTTTGTCAATCCAGCGCCAAAACGAGCCGATTTGTTCCACTTTTTGTTTTAAACGCAGCTTTTTTAGTTCACATTCCGCTTTGCAGCGCGGAATGTTATACACCATCGCAATGTCATCGATTGTCACAAACTGAGCGAGATGTAAAAACTGCTCAATTGGTGGAAGCGGAGATGGTTGAGGATGAAATCCGAGCATTTCATGGATTACATCGACATATACGTCGTACGGATAACAGCCTGAAATTTTAATGCCTTCCTCTTCAATATTTTCATTGAAAAAGACGAGCGTAGGAACTTCACGAACATCCATTTCCGCACTAATTTTTAAATCGCATTGAAATGCTTTGACGGCGATCGGTGAAGATAAATCGTTTATAAATTCTCGCACGTCTAAACCGGCATCGATGGCGCATTGGATGAGCGTACTTGTGTCTGTCATTTTTTTTTCTTGAATAAATACAATTTCTTGAAGTTGACGTAAAAAACGGATGCTTGCTTGCCGTCCTTGCAATTCTGCCGCTTTGACGGCGAGCGAGGCGACATACGGAATAGGTAAGGGTGCTTCAAGTAGCACCCGATCATCACATGCGATGCCTGCGCGCGTCGCATGCCGATCAATTCGTTTATACGCCACGCCGTTAAGCCGATCGAGTTGCCCTGTTAAGACGTGGCGCAACGTAAAATATTGTCCATATTCAATCCAAAGCTTTTTTAAAACAGGTTCGAGCGCCCAACAGTCCGGACAAAGAGGATCGACAAATAAGTAAATTTCTAACCGTTTTGTCGTTCCTTCTTGCTGATCGATTCGTTTTTCATTCACCTTCATGCTCCTTTCGCTCATCCTCTGGGGTGTTAATCATATGTTGGGCGGTTAAAATAAGCCGTTGATACAATTCATCACGCACCGGTCCTTTTAGTCCGATCGCATCCATCGCTTCATGCATGCAAGCAAGCCATGCTTTCGCGCGCGTAGGCGTAATCGGAAACGGCAAATGGCGAGCGCGCAACATCGGATGTCCATGTTCGGCTGTATATAGCGGAGGGCCGCCTAAATATTGTGTTAAAAATTGTTTTTGTTTTCGCGCTGTTTCTGTTAAGTCTTTCGGAAAAATAGGCGCCAAGTCAGGATGTTTTGCGACCCGCTCGTAAAAAGCATCGACGAGCTTTGCGACAACTTGTTCGCCTCCGAGCGCTTCGTAAGGGGATTGAAACATACAGAAAACTCCTTTGCCGAAATATATCAATATTGTAACAACGACTTTGTTGAATCTCAAACGATGCGACTTGTAGCATAGTACGTTTGCATTACTTTTTTTACATAGTTCATCGTTTCGCGAAAAGGTGGAATGCCTCCATGTTCGTCGACATTTCCCGGCCCAGCGTTGTAGGCCGCCAGCGCAAGTGCCACATTCCCGTCATAACGATCGAGAAGTTGGCGTAAATATTTTGTCCCGCCTTCAATGTTTTGTTTCGGATCGAATGCGTCTTGCACCCCTAGCATGCGCGCCGTGCTCGGCATTAACTGCATCAGCCCCATCGCGCCAGCGCGGCTTTTTGCTTGCGGGTTAAAGTTTGATTCGTGACGAATGACCGCATAAATGAGCTTCGGATCGACATCATATTTTGTAGCGGCTTCGTCAATCCATTGCTGCATGGTGTTTTTGGAAAGCGGTGCGCTTACTTTCTCATACGTCGGCGCATGCGTTTCTTCCGTCGTCATGAGCGGAAGAGACGGGCGTATCGTTTCTGTTTCTTCGTTCGTTTCCGTTGTTAGCAGCTCATGAAATAAGTCGTGAAACGATGTTGTCGGCGCTTCTTTTTTTCCTTGTAAATTTTGCAACGCTTTCAGTTCAAAAAGCAGTTTTAATTGTTGCACGTTCATGACGATCGCTCCGTTTCGTATTTTGCTTCGTAAAATCGTTCAATTTTATTTTTCGTTTTTCGTTTTGGAATATGAAACGACTGCAATAGCTCCGTAAACGTTTTTTCTCCTTCTGTTCGATCTGTTGCTTCGTATTCGACTTCATAGTCGGACACGTTCATATATTCGCTAAAGTCGAAAACGAGCGTGCCGTTTTTATATGGGCGTTCGACGCGGCGTGTCGTCAGCGCACCGAAGCAAACGACAGCTGTCGGGTCGATGTGAAGCGACTGCAATGTGTTTGCCATCTCGCCTTCAAGTTGTTGCATGCCTAAAATGAGCGCGTCAGCTGTTTGTTTTGTTAATCGTTCATGCGTTTCTAACAGCCCGTCTTCATATGGTTGTTTTAATGTTAATGTATATGTGTCGTTTTTCATGCGAATGCGCAATGCGCTTTTTTGTCGTTTTAATTGAAAGTCTGGGGTGTCAAAATAATAATTTTGTTGCACGCTCCATTCATTATCGCGCACCGCAAACGCCGTCGTTAAACGAGCAAACTCTTCAGCGGTCAACATATTTTTAAATTCAATTTCAAGTTCCTGTTTCATCTTTTTTCTCCTTCACACCATTCTACCTTTTATTATCAACATGTATGAGAAAAAGTGCAACTAGTGAACATCGGTAGGTGAAATGTGGTAAAATAAAGGCGGACATCATAGATGGACGGAGGAAAGAACATGAAAATACACGTACATTCAGCTGAAAGAAAAGAAAACGGATGGAATATGTCATGTGACGAAACGCTTCAAGGCTTGAAACCAAAACGGCATATGCTTGTCGATTCCGACGCGTGTGCGTTCGTATACATATTAGAGGCAAGCGATGCGTTCGTTTATGTCGTGATGCCAAAAGCGGTGTGGGGAGCGTTAAAAGAAGCACTTGCGACAAACGAGCCGATCTTTCTCGTCGGGCGTGATGCGACGATCGAATTAGAAGGCATTCATGAAGAAGTGGCATATTTAATTGATAATATTAAAGGAAATGCAAACTACGGTGAAGAAATGGAACAAGCGGTAACGGCATTTTTCGCGTAAGTAGGTGGTTTTGTGGAGAAACATTGGGAATTTTTTTTAGCTCCGTACAAACAGGCGGTAGAGGAGTTAAAAGTCAAGCTAAAAGGGATGCGCGCTCAATTTGAAATGCAAGGGGTGCACTCTCCGATTGAATTTGTGACAGGAAGAGTGAAGCCGATTGCGAGCATTTTAGATAAAGCGCAAAAGAAAAATATTCCGCTCGATCAACTAGAACAACAAATGCAAGACATTGCAGGCTTGCGCATGATGTGTCAGTTCGTTGATGACATTAAAACGGTCGTTCATCTGCTGCGGCAACGAAACGATTTTACAATTGTTGAAGAGCGGGATTATATTACGCAAAAAAAAGAGAGCGGCTATCGTTCGTATCATGTCGTCATTCGTTATCCGGTGCAAATGATTTATGGCGAGAAAAACATTTTAGTCGAAATTCAAATTCGTACGCTTGCGATGAACTTTTGGGCGACGATTGAACATTCGTTAAACTATAAGTATAGCGGTAAATTTCCTGAAGATATTAAGCAACGACTGCAGCGGGCAGCGGAAGCCGCGTATTTGTTGGATGAAGAAATGTCAAAAATTCGCTTTGAAATTCAAGAGGCGCAAGCAGCGTTTTCGCGCAAGCAAGAGGTAAAAGATAACGAGGAGTGAGGGCGCGTGAAATTTTCGGTCATATCAAAAGGGGATGCGATATCAAACGAATGTATGTATAAAATTCGTACATATTTAACGGATTTTCGTTTCACGTATGATGAAGATGAGCCGGATATCGTCATTTCTGTCGGAGGGGATGGGACGTTATTGTCTGCGTTTCATCGCTATCGAAGCCGGCTCGAACAAACCGCGTTTGTCGGCGTGCATACAGGGCATTTAGGATTTTATGCCGATTGGGTGCCGAGTGAAATTGAAAAGCTCGTCATTGCGATTGCGAAAACGCCATATCAAGTTGTTGAATATCCGCTTTTAGAGGTGACGATTCGATATGTGCGCGGCGGGCGCGAGGCAAAATATTTAGCGCTGAATGAATGTACCGTCAAAAGCGTGAGCGGCACGCTTGTCATGGACGTCGAAATTCGTGGCGATTTATTTGAAACGTTTCGAGGGGATGGGTTATGTATTTCGACGCCATCGGGAAGTACGGCATACAATAAAGCGCTTGGGGGCGCGATTTTACATCCGTCGTTAGAGGCGATTCAAGTGGCGGAGATGGCGTCCATTAACAACCGCGTGTTTCGTACGATCGGCTCGCCGCTTATTTTGCCCGCGCATCATACGTGTATGTTAAAGCCGGTCAATAACGTCGATTTTCAAATTACGATCGATCATTTATCGCTATTGCATAAAGATGTCAAATCGATTCAATGCCGCGTCGCCGATGAAAAAATTCGTTTCGCCCGCTTCCGTCCGTTTCCGTTTTGGAAGCGGGTGCGCGAATCATTTATTCAGTAGAAAGGGATTTGTATGTTTCAACTTCGTTGGATCGTCACCCCACAACAAGATGGGATGCTCGTTCGTGAATTTTTAAAAGAAAAGCATATTTCAAAAACGGCGTTGACAGACATTAAGTTTAAAGGCGGGAACATCGAAGTGAACGGTCGGCACGTCACCGTCCGCTACGTATTAAAAGAAGGCGATGAAGTGTGCGTATCGTTTCCACCTGAACAAAAAAGCGAGGGGATGATCGCAGAGCCGATTCCGCTTTCGATTGTGTATGAAGACGATTACGTCATTGTCATTGACAAGCCGCCGCATATGTCGACGATTCCGTCGCGTGAACATCCGAATGGAACGATCGCCAATGCGCTATTGTTTCATTACGAAAAGCAACAGTTACAAACGACCGTTCATATCGTCACAAGGCTTGACCGCGACACATCAGGGCTTGTGCTTGTGGCGAAGCATCGCCATGTGCATCATTTACTTAGTGAACAACAAAAAAAAGGAAAAGTGAAACGGCGCTACGAAGCGGTTTGTCACGGCTATGTCACCCCGCTCGTTGGAACGATTGATGCGCCGATTGGACGAAAAGGCGATAGCATCATCGAGCGGCAAGTGCGGCCAGACGGTCAGCGGGCGGTGACGCATTATGAAGTATTGCAACAAAAAAACGAGATGACGCACGTGTCGATTCAATTAGAAACGGGACGGACGCATCAAATTCGCGTCCATTTTTCGTACATTGGCCATCCGCTCGTTGGCGATGATTTGTACGGCGGCTTGCGCGAGCGCATGCAAAGGCAAGCGTTGCATAGCTGTGAGTTGACGTTTGTTCATCCTTTTCTTGAAAAAACGATGACGTTTCACGCGCCGCTTCCAGCCGATATGGCGAGCTTGCTTTAGTCAAATGAACGAAATTTTTCAGCGACATATGGCATCGTCGATGAGACAGAGACCGTTTCCATTTCCGGATAGCGAAGCGCCGTTAATTGTCCACCGAATACGCAGCCGGTGTCGATGTTGACGGTGTTGTTGAGCCAGCGCGGTTCTTTCACAGGTGTATGCCCATATACGATAAGCGCATCTCCTCGATAATGTTTTGCCCAATCTCGACGAACGGGGGAACCGTCTGGATGTTTTTCGCCTGTAATGTCGCCGTATAAGACGAACGTTTTTACTTTTTGATGGAATTGCCCAATGTAATCGGCGCGAATGCCGGCATGGGCGATCACAAGTTTTCCATCGTCTAAGACGGCATAAAGGGGCGCGTTTTCGTACAGTTTCATAAATTGCGTACGAATGCGCGTTTTCGTTTGCTCATCGGCTTGTTCCCATTCGGCAACTGTCGTTTCAAGTCCGTGTGTAATTTGTACGTTTCGACCGAGAAAAAAACGATACAGTTTGTCGCAATGATTGCCCGGCACGTACACCGCTTTGTTTTGTTGAACGAGCGAAATGACGGTGTCAATCACTCGTAATGACTGCGGACCGCGATCGGCTAAATCGCCGACGAACGCAAGCTTTCGTCCACTCGGATGAATTGGTATATCGCCTTCCCAAACGTAGCCAAGCTTTTTTGTTAGTAACGTCAATTCATGAAAACAACCGTGAATATCGCCAATAATGTCGTACATTGTTCCTCCTTTCTACAAAAATAGCCGCATAAAAGCGGCTATGATTGTTCTGCAGAAAACATAAATTTTTGTGTGCGCGAACGGACGTTTAGGACGAGCCCAATCGCAAGCATGTACGTCGCAAGCGAGCTCCCTCCGTAGCTGACGAACGGAAGCGGAAGGCCGGTAATCGGTAGTAAGCCGATCGTCATGCCGACGTTTTGGAATACTTGGAACGTAATCATGCCGATGACGCCCGCGCATAAATAGCTGCCAAACGGATCGTGGCACTCTAACGCAATTTGAATCATTCGGTAAATTAATAGGAAAAAGAGCGAAACGACGATGCTTGCCCCGATAAAGCCAAATTGCTCCCCGATAATGCTGAAAATAAAATCGGTATGCGACTCTGGTAAATAGACGTCTAAATTTTTATATCCTTTTCCGTACAATTCCCCTGAGCCGATCGCAAGCAACGATTTAATAAGCTGGAACCCTTGGTCGCTTGAATATTCGTACGGATCGAGCCAGCCGTAAAAACGATTTAATTGGTATTGTTGAATTTTTAACACGTCTGGGAAATATAAAAACGCCACGATAAACGCTGTCGCGCCAACAACGGCGAGACCGACAATGGCTGCGATGATGCGCAAGCGAATGCCAGAAACGAGAATGAGCGAGCCGGCAATCGCCATAAACACCATCGACATGCCCATATCAGGCTGGCGAGCAAGTAAAAAAAGCGGCGGCAATAGCGACAGCGCGATTTTTCCGAGCAATTTCAAGTCGTCTTGCAGCGTCGGGTCATGGTATTTTTCCCGATGGTTGACGATGATGCGGCTAATGACGATAATCATAAAAATTTTCATCAGCTCAGATGGCTGAAAGTTTCCTCCCGGAAGGCTGTACCAGCTCGTTGCCCCTTTAATCGTTAATGTACCCGGGACGTTGAATTCTAATCCAAGCAAAAGAATCATCCCGAAACCGTATAAATACCAAGCGATTTTAAATAGCCGGTCATAATCGACAAGCATCGTCACCGCAATGACGACGGCACCGACCCCGTACCATATGAGCTGTTTTTGCGCAAAGTTAATATGTTGCAGCTTGGCAGGGAGCGTCTCGCGCGCACTTTCAATGGCGATGGCGCTCACGATCGCAATTAAAAATAAAATAAATAGTAAATGATAATCTATTTTTGATTGAACGGTTTTTTCATTTTCCATTACAGTTCCCCCTGCTTTTTTCGTGCACTATCATTTTACATCGTCGCTTGCAAGTTGGCAAAGATTCGCGCATAATAAAAAAAGCGATTTTTGTCGAGAGGGGGCGAAAATGATGGAGCACATCGTTCAGGCGTTATATGATGAAAAAATGGAAGAGTTTCGAAAGCAATTTTTAAAACTTCATCCGTACGATCGGGCGAAGTTTTATGTCGAACAAAGTCCCGAAGTTAGAAAGCGCATGTACGAATATTTGTCGCCAGCGGAAATGGCGGAAATTTTTGACCATCTCGACATTGAAGAAGAGGAATATAAGACGTACTTATCCGAAATGGATCCGTTGTTTGTGGCGCAAATGCTTGGGCACATGTATGCCGACAATGCGGCGGACGTATTGAATGAACTAGATAAAAACGAAGTAGCGAATTATTTAACGATTATGGATGATGAAGCAGCAAAAGATATTCAAGGGTTGCTTCATTATAAAGAATATACGGCCGGAAGCATTATGACAACGGAATATATCGCCATTCATACGAATCAAACGGTGCGTTCGGCGATGCACATTTTAAAAAGAGAAGCAGCGAATGCGGAGACGATTTATTATTTGTACGTCGTCAACGAACAACGGCAGCTCGTTGGGGTATTGTCGCTGCGGGAATTGTTAACATCGGATGACGATGCGATGATTTATGATGTCATGAATGATCAAGTCGTGTCTGTGCTCGTTGATGAAGACCAAGAAGATGTGGCGCGCAAAATGCAAAACTACGACTTTTTAGCGCTTCCTGTCGTCGATGCGGACAATCATTTGCTTGGGATTATTACTGTTGACGACATTGTCGACGTCATTTCTGAAGAGGCGACAGACGATTATTCGAAACTTGCAGGGGTTCCTGATGTCGATATTCAATACACCCCATTCGAAGCGGCGAAAAAGCGGTTGCCATGGCTGATTATTTTATTGTTTTTAGGGATGATGACTGCTAATTTAATTAGCCGCTTTGAAGACACATTGCAAAAAGTCGCCATTTTAGCGGTGTTTATTCCGCTTATTGCAGGGATGTCTGGAAATACAGGGACGCAATCGTTGGCGGTAGCGGTGCGCCGTATCGCGATGGGCGATTTAGGGAAAGAAGGAAAATGGCGTATGCTTGCGCGCGAGGCATTAACGGGGCTTTTGATTGGGTTGTCGTGCGGCATCGTCATTACAATTGTTGTGTACGTATGGAAGCAACAATTTTTTTTAGGTGTGCTCGTTGGATTAGCGTTGTTTGCGACATTAACAGTGGCGACAGTCGCTGGTGCGCTCATTCCGCTTGCCATGCATAAGCTGCGCATCGACCCGGCCGTTGCTTCTGGTCCGTTTATTACGACAATTAACGATTTAATTAGCATTCTCATTTATTTTGGCTTAGCGACAATGTTTATGGATTATTTATTATAAATTCCCTATTTGAAAGTAGGGAATTTTTTGTTATAATCATATTAATACTAGGTTCTAATAACAAATCATAATTTAAGGGGATGAACGAATATGCAATTATCGTTACAAGGGAAAACGTACGTCATTATGGGTGTGGCAAATAAACGAAGCATCGCTTGGGGCATTGCGCGTGCGCTTCATGCAGCAGGGGCGCGATTAATTTTTACATATGCTGGCGAGCGATTTGAAAATGAGGTAAAAAAATTAGTCGCAACGTTAGAAGATGAAACAGCGCTTGTATTGCCTTGCGATGTGACGAAAGATGAAGAAATTGCCTCATGCTTTGCGCAAATCAAAGAGCAAGTGGGTGTCATTCACGGTGTGGCGCATTGTATCGCATTTGCGAATAAAGAGCATTTAGAAGGCGAGTATATGAACGTCGATCGCGAAGGATTTTTACTTGCGCACAACATTAGCGCCTATTCGTTAACAGCTGTGGCGAAAGCGGCGAAAGAGCTAATGACAGAAGGCGGCAGCATCGTCACGTTAACATATTTAGGCGGCGAGCGCGTCGTGCAAAACTATAACGTCATGGGTGTCGCAAAAGCGTCGTTAGAAGCGAGCGTGAAATATTTAGCGAACGACTTAGGAAAATACGGCATTCGCGTCAACGCCATTTCGGCAGGTCCAATTCGCACGTTATCTGCCAAAGGTGTCGGCGACTTCAACTCCATTTTAAAAGAAATTGAAGAACGCGCACCACTGCGCCGCACGACGACACAAGAAGAAGTTGGCGATACAGCATTGTTTTTATTTAGCGACTTATCGCGCGGCGTGACAGGCGAAATTATCCACGTTGACTCTGGCTACCATATTTTAGCGCGCTAATCAAAAAGCTGTTTGGCATTTGCCGAACAGCTTTTTTTAGTAAAGGTAACATGTTGTTACTGTTTTAAAGTGGTTGTTACATTTTTTAGATTTTGTTCTTCGTTTTTCCATATTTCTTTATTTTTATAACTGATTAAACCGCTTATGATATAACATAATGCAGATGTATAAAATGCAGAGGTAATACCGTACGTATCCGCTATAAAACTTAATAGTAATGTAGACACTCCAAATGTAATCGTGCTGATTACTCCTTGAACCGCAAACACATTAGGCAGTAAATGTGGCTCTGTATTTTTTTGCAGAATTGTTTGTAGGGATACGAATCTAAATTGTTCTGTTATCCCATATATCATAGACCAAAATAAAGATAACCATGCGTATTGTTCATTTCCAAATAGAAAAGTTACAGTTGCTATAATAAATGGAGTGGATAGTACAATCGTTTGCTGGCTAGCTTCGATGAATTTATTAAATTTTATGATTAAAAACCCACCTATAACCATTCCACCGAAGAAAATAGAATTAATATACCCCCACCATTCCTCTCCTAAATGCAATTGCTCTTTGACGTATACATAAAGTATTGCTGAAATCCAAACACCATTCCCGACTCCCTCAAACAAAGTCATAAAACTTATAGATTTGGAATGTTGATTTGTGAATGTATATTTCCATCCTATGCTCATAGATGATGGAACTTTCTTTGTACCTTTTCGATTAACATTTTCTCGCTTACTTGTTTCTTCTATGTTGAGAAGGAACATAAAAAAGCATGAAATCATGTAAAGCAACAAAGTCATGTTGATCAAAAAAGCTGGAGATAGAAAGGCTATGATTAAACTACCAATAGGCCATGCGCTTAGCTTGATAAATTGATCTAACGTGTTTAACATACTGTTTGCTTTTAAAATTTCTTCCCTCTTAACTACTAAAGGGATTAACGAGCTTTTAATAGGGTTACTTATCCCATCAAAAAAACTAATGCATAATACAACCGTGTAAATGAGCCAAACATTACTTACTATATTCATGTTTATATAAATACATAAAATCATTAATAATATTGTTTTAAACATTTGCCCATAAGCTAATATAATCTTCAATTTAAATTTTTCGAAAAAAATAGGAGCAATTATCCCACTAATAGAAAGCGACAATGTAACTAAAAATGTAACGAATGCTGTAGCCATGCTTTTTGATGTTAGATGGTAAAGATACGTGATTAATGAAACGATATAAAAGACATCGCCAAAATTAGCAAAAGATTGACCTATCCAAAAGAAATGAAACATCTTATTTCTCATTGAATTTCCTCTTTTCTATACTGTAGATGAGCATTTTTCATTACAATAATTTCCATAGTTAAAGAAACAAACAGGGAACCCCTTAGGCGACATGGAGCTGTTTTTTGATCACATCAATGGGAATCTCTTGCTTCGCGGCGTTATAAATGAACTCGACGACGCTGTGTCCTTTCCGCGATCGAAGAAGCTCCAATCCGGTGGAGAGGTCTTGCTGGGATTCCGCTATGCTGTACACGCAGGCCAAGAGCACCACCGCCCAATACCGTTTCACCGCCCGAATGTGGCGAACGCGGTATCCATCCAGCTTCAGTTGATCTTTCGCCTGCCGGAAAAAGCATTCGATTGTCCAACGCTGGGCATAGTAACGCAAGATGTCTTCGTCCCCGAGCTCCCGGTCGGTGCTCAAGACGCAATGGAGATGTTCCGATGTCATCGGCTGATCCGCCTTCCAAGCCAGCAGCACCACCGCGTCATCGAGGCCATGGATCGCCCCCTCATAGCGATACACGCGGTAACGCTCCTTCCCCACCGTGACGAGGCGGGTGTCTTGGGGCTCGATATAGCGGGCGAACTGCTTCGCTTGGATTGCAATGCCGTTCGGATCAAGAATCCGATTCGTCTTGAGCATCGCGATGACATGAAATCCCTTGCTCAAGCAGGCTTCGATGAGCGTTTTGGACGGGTACCACGAATCCATGAGCACATACACCGGCCGATCCGGTTCCACCTTGAGTGAGGAAAGCATCTCGATCGCCAGGTCGATTTTGCTCCTTCCCGCCTTCTTGTCATACAGGCGGAACGCGAACGGAAACGCCTGCGTGAAGGTGTGCACCATCAGCCAAACGAGCGAATGCCCCCAGACCGATTGATGATCTTTGTGAGAGAAATGCCAACCACACCCTTGAATGGCGTGCGTTGCCCGTGACGAAGGCTTCGTTTTTTGGCAAATGGTATCATCAATCGAAACAAAAAGGGGTTGATTCTCCCGTTTGGCGATTCGCTTGATGCGATGAAGGATCCATTGCTGGAGTTTGCGAAGCAACGTCTCTTCATCCCAAGGGCTTTTCGTGAAAAAATGGCTGAGCGTTGTTCGATGATTAGGATGAAAACGCCAGTGATGGAGATCTGTCAGCGTTCCCGAGAATCCCTTGGTGGTCAAGGCATCGACGATATGAACGAGATGCTTCAGAACCGGCTTCGAGAAATGCAATGCCAATCCCAATGCGAAGAAAAACTTGTGGATTCCTTGATGATGTGCTAATCTATTCATGAGACATGAACCTCCTTGTGAATGGTTGGTTAGCACATCTATTTTAACCAAGGAGTCGGGTTCATGTTTCCTTTTTTGTTTGGTTGTCAATTTATGTTAGTGAATTTGCTCATCTACAGTTCTATATATTTTTTGTAATCATGTTCTATTGCTTATTATGAATTCACATTGTTTGACACCTCTAAATTCTTATTTTCAGAAATAAAAAAACTGGCTCTTCACCACAAGTTGTACTTGATCATTTAAGATCGGTGTGCATAGAGAAAATAGAGGGTACAAAAAATGCGAATTTTCCTGTATGGTAAAGGTGACCAAACCAAACCATTGGAGGAAAATTCGCATGTACTCTCAGTTTATCAAAGAACTCATCGATTTACCAGATGTTTTGATTCAAAAGGTGCGAAAAGAAGAAGAACATTGGATTTTCGAACTTTCTCTGCCCGAACAATGCCCGTTATGTCCTGTCTGCTTGAAGCGCACGATCAAAATGACATGCAAAAAGAAGCAATGGATGCATGGCTATGCTCAGCGAATCGGAATTTTTTGGATTGAACTCCCTGTCGAGCGCAGACGTTGTGGTACGTGTGGCATGACATTCAGCACGTCTTATCCAGCGATCTCTCCTCGAAGTGTAGCGACGGATGCTTTTCAGCAATGGGTCGCGCAATCTTGTATCGGAACATCCATTCAGGCAGTGGCTCGGATGCTCAAGCTTCCTTACACGACGGTGGAACGTTGGTTTTATATCCATGCCCCATCCTTCCTATCAAATGACATCCAACCAAAGGCGGTTTGTGTCGATGAGTTCGCTTTTCGAAAAGGGCATGACTACGGAGTGGCGGTCATGGATGCCGAAACAGGTGAAGTGTATGCCATTGAAACAGGAAAGAACGAGGAAGCCATTGGACGTGCGTTGGCTCATGTGTCTCGTTCTGTTCAGTTTGTCGTGAGCGATTTAACTCCAGCGATGAAAAAATCCATTCAAGGGGTTTGTCCAGAGGCGACACACGTGGTCGATTATTTCCATGTCATTCAGCTGTTTACAGATGCTTTAGAGCGTTGTCGCAAATATGTAGACAAATGGGGCTACAAACGCGAAAATGTTCGTTACGTTTGTCGTTTATTGAGCCAATGTCCAGAGAAGCTGATGGAGGAAGAACGTCAAATTGTACGAGAATGGTGTAAGGAAAGTGATGACTTAAAGTCTGTCTACCGATCGTTTCAACATTTTCGCTATGTGTCCAAAAGCAAAGACGAACAACAGGCGAAACGACGTTTGGAGGCTTGGATGCATCGGTATTCGTTTTGTCCTTGTTCGGTTGTGCGTGCCATCGCAAAATCACTCGTCAAACGAACAGACGAAATCATATCGTGCATGTTATCGCCTTATTCGAATGGGAAAATGGAGGGAACGAATAACAAGATTAAGCTGATCAAACGTCGGGGATACGGATACAGAAATATCCAACGTTTTGCATTGCGGGTTCGGTTAGAAACAGCTACCATACTTTAATGGCTGGTGCAAGTACATCTTTTGGTGATGAACCAAAAAACTTTATTTTTTGTTTTTTTTTGCTAATATTCAAATATGATGGTTTTGTTAAAATTTATATTAGAGAAGGAGGTGTTTTAAAGTGGCACCCATGTCAAGGACACTATAAAAAAAGAGATTAAGCAGCTAGAAGATGATTCCTATATTGAATAGGGGTCATCTTTTTTAAATTCCACTGATAGCGGTAATTGTTATAGTAAACCATGTAATGATTAATTTTTGACTTCAATTCCTTCAATGTTCTTGCCGATTGATAATCCACTTCATCCTTAAGGTGGCCAAAGAATGATTCTTGAGGGGCATTATCCCAACAGTTGCCTCTTCGTGACATAGACTGGCCCAGGCCATACTCCTTTAAAAGCTTCTGGTAACGTGGGCTCGTATAGTGGCTTCCCTGATCCGAGTGGATAAAAGCCTCTTCATGGAGAGTAATTTTCTTATTGTTCATCAATTGATGGATCGTCTGGGTGGCGATGTCCAAGGTGATGCGATCAGACACATGGTAAGCCAGGATTTCATTGGTGGAGGCGTCTTTTACGGTCGACAAATAAGCCATACAATTCCCGTTATATGGAAGATAAGTGATATCCGTAAGTAGTACTTTCCCGGGGATTCCCTGCTTGAATTCCCTGTTTAATTTGTTCGGGACAACCTGATGCTCCTTCGTTGCTTTAGCGATCTTTTTATAAGGGTTAGGCTTTCGGTGAGGACAGACGATTCCGTATTTCCTCATGATCCTCTGGATCTTTTTACGGCTGAAGATCATATCAAACTCATTCTCCAATATCATTTTGATGGAGCGTGAACCTTTCTTATATCCCCGCCGGTCAAAGGCCTTTAAGATGATTTCCTTCGCTTCAAGGTCCAATTTCTCCCGTGCTTCCCGGACAGAGGAAGCCTTCAGGTAGCTGTAATATCCCGACCGTGAGACATCCAGAAGGTCACAAAAATACCTGGTCATCCCCTTGAATCCATTCTGTTCAATGGTCTCCTGTATCAATTGGTACGCTTTATTCGGATTGAGATTTTCGCTTGCGTTTAGCAGCCTCCTTTCGGTCAATTCTAGCTTTTTTAACAGCTCCACCTGTCCTTCCAACAGTTCAATTCTGGCCCTTTGCCTTTCAATCACTTCGGACTGTGTAAGCTCACGCTTTAAGGGTCTCCCAGAAGCCGTTTTCCTTGAATCTGTAATCCCTATCAGGCCATTCTTTTCATAGGCTTTTTTCCATCTATGGGCTGACTGTTCCATTCGTTTTATGCCGATAACGTCCACATCAAAGCCGTTTTCCTCAAAGATCTGACGAGGGAATTTGCCAGCTTGGTATTCATCTATAAATCTATTTTTAAAATCGTCAGTATAGGTAATAGACCTTTCGCTGACACGTTGTACATTTGGATTTTTTTGAAGTATGTTTATCTCTTTAGATGAAAAAGTTATTTTACTCATATTGTCCCCTACCCCCCCCCATATTCTGAAATTCAAGTATATAAAAATACCTGTAGGTTGAACACTCTTTTTTTCGAGTGTCCTACCTACAGGTACCATTTTATTTATATAATCTAATTTTACCTTATTTTATATTTTTTTGAATAAATCGAAATTAAAGTCGTAGTCACTGGGAAGCTAATTTCATTGTAACTATTCAGCCACATCATAAAGTGAGCTGAATATTTTTTGCTTTTCCTGTCGCTTTTCCTGTCTATGATGTGAATATTGATAGACAAGGAGGTGAATCGCATGTTGACGGTACAACAAGCTGTATTCACGGTTGAGAGCTTAATGGGCAAAGTCCAACAACAAAAGCAGCTCATTCATCAACTCATTCAAGAAAATGAACATTTGCGTCAAGAAAACAAACAGCTACGCAAAGAAAATGAACAACTGAAGTATCGCGTTCAAGAGCTGGAAGCACGCACGAAAAAAAAAAGCTCTAATAGCCATCTGCCCCCATCTTCTGACCGTTTTGAGAAAAAGCGCTCCTCTCGTGAACCGTCTGGCAAAAAGCCTGGCGGGCAAGAGGGACATGAGGGAACGACGCTCCGTCAAGTGGAACATCCACATCATCGTGTCGTCCATCGCGTACATACGTGTCAAGGATGTGGGGCTTCTTTGCGTGACGTAAAACCGTTCAAAGTCGATGTCCGTCAAGTGTTTGATCTGCCTCCCGTGTCGATTGAAGTGACACAACATGAGCGTGAAGTGAAATCATGTCCGCATTGTCGATGCGTGCAACAAGCGGAGTTTCCACCACATGTCACGAATCATGTGCAATATGGTCCACGGCTCACGGCACTTGTCGTGTATTTGTACAACATACAAATGATTCCATATCAACGTTTACGTGACATGATGGAAGAGCTATATCAACATCCGATCAGCACAGGAACACTTGTCAATATGGTCAAACGAGGACGCGAAGCACTCGAGCCAAACATGGACATCATCGAGGAAGCATTGCTTTCATCGGACATCTTGCATGTCGATGAAACGAGCTTGCGGATCGATAGCAAACAGGCCTGGGTTCATGTCGCCTGTACATCCGCATATACATACTTAGTTCCTCATGCTTCTCGTGGAAAGAAAGCAACCGATGAAATCGGGATTCTTCCACGATATAAAGGAACGATGATGCATGATGCATTCGGTACGTACCCGAGATACACCGAAGCCACGCATGCCCTTTGTCATGCCCATCATTTACGTGACTTGAAAGGGTTCATCGAACAAGGGCATACATGGGCAGAACGGATGATCGCGTTTCTATTATCCGCCAAACAAGTGGTCGAACAACATGGTGGTTTTCTTCCTGAAGAAGAAGCGAAACGTTGGGAGCGCGTGTATGATCGCATACTCGCGAAAGCGCAACATCGGTTGGAAGGGATGACACCGTTGCCAAAAAAAGCGCTCTCCTTCGTTCGGCGACTTCAAAAACGGAAGGAAGAAGCGCTGCGCTTTTTGCGTGAAGCTCACGTTCCCTTTGACAACAACCAAGCCGAACGAGATCTTCGCATGGTCAAAGTCAAAGAGAACATCTCGGGTACATTTCGTCAAGAAACGTTCGCGCAGTCGTTTTGCATCGCAAGAAGCATCGTTTCCACACTCACGAAACACGAAAAAAACGTGTGGGACTCGTTGTGTCTTCTGTTGACAGGCGAAACGATAGATCGAGTTCTTTCCGCTACGTAGGGCATTTTCTATGACCGAAATGCCCTATTTGTGCTGGGCTACTTTACACACTAGCATTCGGATGAATAGTTACTCGAAAATAATGTATAACCGACAAGATATTATTATAAATGATCAAAATATTTTATTTTTCATAAAATTTTATATTGACAAAATTATATATATATATATATAATTACTAATGTATTTAATTTTTGGAGAGAGGAGGAAAAACATGCAGGTAAAAGTAATTAAGAAATCTGGTAAAAAACTTGCTAAGGAAACTTGTTATGACTGGTAAGTTAAATCACCGTGACTAGTGACTTCACTTAGTCACGGTTCCCTTTTACTTGCATGTGCACTAGATGTATATTCATTCTAAAGATGAGATTTTTAGAAAAATTGTTGTTCAGTCTCTTGATCGATTTATGATTGCATTTAAACAGTATTTATCTAAAAATGTTGAACTTCCTCGCAATGTCCAAGTCGATATACTTCGTATTTACTTTGAAAGAGGCTGTTCGTTTTCTTTCTTTTTCTTCTTAGAAGTTGTTAAGTATGCTTATCAAAATGATATGAATGATATGGCGGAATCACTTTTAGAAACAGTAGTTAGCCACTTCGGAGAGTTTAATTATGGGGTGTTGGTAAAGTCTAAAAATGGTTACGAGCTATATGTTTCTGAAATAGGTAGAGATGCTTCTGTTTTTCTTTTTCATGACAAGCTACAGTTCGAAAAATTCAAAGAACAAAAAAAGGGAATTATATATTATGAGATATGTTAAAGAAAACTATATCCTCGTTTTTTTATATTTTTTCCTAATTTTAGCTTCAGGTATGGCTTATTCCTATACTATTACTAGAATTGTATCGATTTCTAGTCTATCTCCTTTTTTAGTTATAATTATAAATTCACTGATTAGCGTCTTTATTGTTATTGATTTTTTATTTATAAGAAAAATTTCGACTTTACACTTCAAGATTATTAGTTTGATCACAAGCTTTTTTTTATTGATATTATTCCTTTTATCATACGTTTTAAAAGATGAGGTAGTCATTTTATTGGTCACATATGCAGTTTTATTTTTCTCCTCTTCATATGTAGGAAGAAGTTTGGAAGAAAAAATTCTTGAAAATGATAAACGTTTGTTTGGTGGCATGGTTAAAATAAGTGTAGTTGGGAATTTAGCTAAACTTGTAGGATTTGGATTAGGAGTGTTCATCTTTAGTATTCCGTTGAGGATATATATGTTCTCATCATTATTTTTGTTTATTGCAATTGCGAGTATAAATGTCCAACATAATTTTTCAACTAATAAAGCTGTTATCTTATCTCGAAAAAAAGTAGATAGTATATCTTTGTTAATATTTATGGGGATTATATCATCCATCCCAATTCTTTGGATTCCATCTCTAGTAGAAAGATTTGATCAAGAAGGGATGATAAGGTTATCTTTCATCCCATTTGTGTTACCAGGAATAATGAATGTTTTATTTTTAAGATATCTCAAAGCCAAGGGGTATAATAGACATATTCCTCTTTTTTATTTTGTGCTAACCGTATTTTTTATGGTGATATACTTCACCGATACCCCTCTCATTTTTCAAGCTGTAGTACTAAGCACGATCATCACTTTAGGTGTAGCGATAAATGTTCATATCAATACGATTTTTATTCACAAAAATAAAAAAAGAGATAAAAGAGAGTTAATGCAAATAATTAAAGTAGTCATATCGATTTCCACATTATTATTTAGTTTTTTAGGTATGTATATTTATTTTATCGTCCACCTTATGTTATTAATAAGTGCTATTTTAAGTTTGATTGTTTTTGTATCTTTTGAACGTATGAAAGTGAATGAATGAGGAATGCTACAACAGCTCTAGCTAAAAACAAGCTAAACTTCCTAGTTTACATAATTCACAAAAGAAGGAAGGGGTTGTCAATAGTGATAAAGATAGGAATATGCTATAGAGATTCTATTCATGAGGAGTTTATTGATAAATTAATTGAATATGTAGATTTTCTCGAATTAATGCCTGATATAACTGGATACAAGGAAACGAAGAGATTATTGAAAATTTGTAAGGATAAAAATATAGATATAGGTATACATTGTCTAAAATCTTCCTTAGGATCGAAGGAAGGAATATACAGACCGGCAATTGAACAATATGCTTTTTATAGTGAGTATGTAGAAGCAGCATATTACTCAGACCATGTCGCCTACTCTCACATGCATGACGTTTATTTATCAAAAGTTTTTCCGGTAGAGTATGATATGGAAAATATACTCATCATGAGAAGGAATTTGGAAATTGTATCAAGCTTTTTTTCTAATCAAATACTCCTAGAGAATATTACACAAAATAAATTATCTAACAAAGGTCAATTAAACGAGGGGAGATTTTTTAGAGAATTGCTGAAGAATGCAAACTCTCGTATAAAAATTTTGTTCGATGTTACAAATGCTTATGTAACAGCCTTAAATAATAACTATGCTTTTGAAGAATATGTTTCAGAATATCCTTTTGAAAAAATCGAGTGCATTCATGTATCTGGATTCGAGAGGGACAATGAGGGGGTGTTGAGAGATACACATTCCAATTCCCTTAATGAAGAGATTTTAATATCAACAGAGTGGATATTGCAACGCACTAATCCAAAGTACATACTTGTAGAAAGGGATTTTAATGTTCAATGTATAGATGATGTGTTAGAGGACATTTATAAACTGAGACGTATCGTTCATAAGAGATGAGTAACTTGTAAATTTGATATGGATCTCCTTAGCATTCCCCTTTCTTTTTACGCATATATTCGTAAAAAGGAGGGGTGTGGGAATGAAAAAGCGTGTGGAAAATGCGCCGTTGTTGTATATTGTCCAGCCGAATTTAGGACCGAAAACGTGTTATATGCAACAGACGTTTCGAACGAGAAAAGAAAAGCCGTCGTATCCGCCGCCGTCATTTGCGAATTTTCGTGATATGAATACGGCTGAGCGCATTGAATTTTTAGCGACGCTTCCGAATGAACTTCGACCGGTGACGTGTGAATTGAAAACGAAAAATCGCACGTATGAAGGCATTGTTCAAACGTGCGATAAGAAAAAAGTCGTCTTTATCGTAAGTGATGAAGAAAAAACGATCACGATCCCGCTCGAACATATCGTATCGGTATCGCTTATTGGCAAATCTTAATATACACACGTTCCAGCTGCTCGGCTGTGTTTGCGAAGGAAAACATCGTTTCCGCTCGTTTTCGTCCTTCGTAAGCAAGTGCGAGCGCTTTTTCTTTATTCCCTAGCAATTCGCTGATCGCATGGGCGAACGCTTTTGGTGACGCATAGTCGTCAATGACGAGCCCGTTTTTGTTATGTTCGATCACTTCGCGATTTCCGCCGCGGTTTGTCGTAATGATTGGCACGCCTGCCGCCATCGCTTCGTAATGCACGCGGGCGAGCGGCTCGTGCCATTGCGAACTGCAAACGAACACATCGCCCATTGTGAATATGTGTGGAATATGTTCAGACGGGATGTAGTTTGTAAATTGAATGCGGTCGTTGTAAGGTTTCGCCAATTGATGAAGAAAGCGTACGTAATCGTTCGCCCGATTGTCGCTAAACCATTTCCCGCCGACGATGACGAGCTTTGCGTTTCGATGTTCAGTTAATACGTGATTCATGCTTTCGATTAACACGTGTACTCCTTTTGTTTTGCTTAACCGCCCGATAAATAAAATAACGTCGTCTTTTTCAACAAAAAACCGTTGGCGCATATTGGTGCGCAGTTGTTTTCCTTCGTCTGTCCATGGCGGCATGTAGCGCGTAGCATCGACGCCAGAGTAGACGACTTGAATACGATCGTTCGGGACATCGTATCGTTTTGTGACGGTGCGTTTCATATATTCACTGACCGTTGTGATGGCATCCACTTCCGCGATGACTTGTTTTGCAACGTCTGGCGTCATTTTCATCGGTGAAAACATATCGTTATGCAAACTAGTGACGAAGCGGCTGTTTGGCGCGGCTTGTTTGTAAAACAGCACGTTTGCGGGACGGTTAAAGACGTGAATGACATGAAATGTTCGTTTTTTCAATTCATTTGCAATATGTTGTTCGTATCGTTCTTTTGGTACACGTACGTATTCAATGCCATCACGTATTTCGTACATCGGAAGCGATGGGTCGGTAATGGAAAAAATGGTGAGCGAATGAGTTTCGGCAAAAAACGGGGCGATGCCATCAATCATGAGTTGAATGGCCCCCCCTTTTATTGCTGGAGACGGCAATTTTTCGGTACAAATCCATGCGATGCGCATTACGACCTCCCATAAAGCGAACGAATATATTCGACTTCACGACGCAATCCTTCTTGTAACGGTACGTTCGGGGCGTAGGCAAGCATGTTTTCTGCTTTCGAAATGTCCGCCCACGTATGTTTCGGCTCGCCGATCGCTTGATTGACATATTGTTTTTTTGCTTGTTTTCCGATCAACGTTTCAAGCATCGCGATGATGTCGTTGACGGATGCGCGCTCTTTTCCGCCGATGTTAAACGTTTCGCCAATCGCTTTTTCATTGCCGAGAACAGCGAGCGTGCCGTTGACGCAATCGGAAATGTACGTAAAGTCGCGCGTTTGTGTGCCGTCTCCAAAAATCGTGATCGGTTCGTCAAACAACATTTGCCGAATAAAACGATGAAACGCCATATCGGGCCGTTGCCGTGGACCGTATACGGTAAAATAGCGCAAAACGGTGATCGGTACATGAAATGATGATTCGTATATGCGGCATAAATGCTCCCCCGCAAGCTTCGTCATGCCGTATGGTGACAGAGGGGCTGGAGGTGTGTTTTCATGCACGCGCCCGTTCGTTTCACCGTATACAGATGACGTTGACGTATAAATGAACTGTTTTGGCCGATGTTGTTTACATGCTTCAAGCAACCGTTGCGTCGCTAATATGTTGTTTGTCGTATATAAATCAAACGATGTTCCCCAGCTTGTGCGCACGCCCGGCATGCCGGCAAAATGATAAATGACATCCACTTGTTGGACGATATCGTCAAGCGGCAACGACAACAAATCCCCTTCGATCCATGTGAAACGGTCATACGTGTTTAACGTTTCTACTGTTTTTTGTTTCATCGCTTTTGGCGTCGGACCGATCAAAGAATCTATGCCAATGACGTGATGATGTGGCAACAATGCTTCACATACGTGCGAACCGATAAATCCAGCTGCTCCTGTGACAAGTATGTTCATCCGCGACCCACCCCTACATAGTTTAGTCCTGCGTTCATGATCGCCTCACGAGGCAAGCAATTTCGTCCATCGATGACGACGTTTCCGCTCATCATTTGTTTCACATATGCCCAGTTTAATTGTTTATACTCATCCCAATCGGTCGCCACGATGAGCGCATCTGCTTGTGCGATCGCTTCTTCTAGCGTGTTTGCTTGCTTTACATCGACATTGTGTAACACAGCTTTCGGGTCATGAGCGATGACATTCGCCCCATGCGCATGCAGTTTTTTAATGAGTGAAACGGCAGGCGATTCGCGAATGTCATCTGTATTTGGCTTAAAGGCAATACCGAGCACCGCAATCCGCTTTTTAGACATATGTCCTAGCGTACGCTTTATTTTTTGTACGTACCAATTGAGCTGTGTGTCATTAATCGTTTTTGTCGCTTCTAACATGTACGGACGCACGTTTTGTTCGTATGCCATTTGTTGTAGGGCGGTGACGTCTTTCGGAAAACAAGAGCCACCGTACCCGATGCCAGCTTGTAAAAAGTGCGGGCCGATTCTTCCGTCAAGTCCGATTCCTTTTGCGACATCGACAACGTCGACGCCGTACGCTTCACAAAGGCGGGCCATTTCGTTTATAAATGAAATTTTTGTTGCTAAGAAGGCGTTGGCAGCATATTTAATCATTTCGGCGCCGCTTAAACTCGTCACGATATACGGCGCGTGAATGCCCGCATATAACGCTTGCATAATCGAAAGGGAACGGTCATCGTCCTCGCGTAAACCGATGACGATGCGATCAGGATAAAGGGAATCAAAAATGGCGGACCCTTCGCGTAAAAACTCGGGGTTTGATACGACGTGGATATGTTTTCCTTCGTTTTTGAAATGGTTGTATATGCGTTCGTTCGTTCCGATTGGGACGGTGCTTTTTATAACAAGTGTTTGTTTTTCGTTTATGTGTGGGGTCAAGTCCGCGATGGCACGGTTGACGTATGAAACGTCTGGCTTTCCTTTCGAATCAGCGGGAGTGCCGACGCAAATAAAAATAACATCTGCTTCTACATGTATTTGTTTATGATGAAAAAAAAGCCGACTTTGATGGTCGGTAAATAACTCGGCTAAGCCCGGCTCATAAATGGGAACGTCTCCGCGTTTTAAGGCGGCAATTTTTTGTTCATTTTCATCTACGCAATGAACGGTATGCCCAAGTTTTGCGAGAACAGCTGCCGTCGTTAATCCGACATAGCCGGCACCAATGATACAAACGTTCATTTTTTCACTTCCTTTATTCGTCTTCGTCGTCTGTTTTCGTTATTCCGATTGTCGTCGTTTGTTCTTGTGTTGCGGCAACGAGCGATTGTGTTGGGAACTCCACGGCAACGACGTCACGGCAGTGGATCGTCATGTATTTTCCGCCGTTTTCGTAAAATGGGTCGACGACGACGGTCAATGTTTTTGTGGCGGTGTCTAGTTGGACGAATTGAGCATTGTAGTACGTCTCTTTGTTTGTGTGCACATGTAGTTCTGTTCCTTCGCTTACATTAGCTAGCGCGTCACACAACTGTTGCATATGACGATGTTTAGCTAAAAAATGTTTGCTGAAAAAAATGTTATACATCGTTTCACATCCTTTTTCGTTAGATCACTCATTGCATTATATGTGAAACAACAAAAAGGGGTACATTTTTTGCGACATGAGGCATAAAGTGAAGGGGAGGAGGAGAGAAGATGGACGTCTTTCACTTTTTTCTTTTATGTGTTGCATCGTTTCGTTTGACGCGGTTAATTGTATATGATCGGATTACGTCGTTTTTGCGGGCGCCGTTTCATGACGAGTTTGAACAAGATGGGGAAACGTATATTGTGATCAAAGGGACAGGAATAAGAAAATGGATCGGGGAGTTGTTCAGTTGCCATTGGTGTACAGGGATATGGTGCGCAGCTGGGTTGTATGTCGGAACGGTTTATGCGCCAAGCATCTTTATGCCGCTCGTATCGGTATTAGCGATTGCAGGGGGAGCGGCGCTCATGGAAACAGTTGTCCAAAAATGGAGCAAATAAAAAAGCGGGCAAACGCCTGCTTATTTATTTACAACAATATAATTAGAAGATGATACCCCTTGTTTCAGTTGGCGGAAATAGACGAATGCTTCCACGACAACGGTTTGGATGATGCGCAATTCAAATGACGGAAAGCGCAGTTGTTCGTTCGGTAAAAGGGTTGTTTCGGCGATGGGCTTTAACCAATATTCTCCTTCTTTCATTTTTTCACGCCAATGTTCGACCGCAAATGTCCAGCCGCCTTCTTCTTGCATTTGGCGAAATGAAAATTTTCCGCTTAGTTGCGCGTGATCGGGAGGGCGAAGACGAAGGCAAATAATCGGATCGTTAAGCGGTGTATTGCCGCTATTTTCGATGACGAAATCACCGATAATGGTCGCATCTTCCTCTTTTTGTTCTGGCATCATGACAGTGTACGTGAAATAAGCATAGGCGCGCACGACGTCTTGTTTGATTTCTTTTTTCCGCCGTTTTTCTTCCTCAAGCGCCACTTCGTAAAAAAGAAGTTGTTGTTTTAACTGTTCAATCGTTTGTTCATATTCGTCGAGTTGCTCCAGTTTTTTTTGGACATATTGATTGCGCAATTGCTCGCGCTTTAACTCTGTTTCGACAAGCTGTAATAGCTGTTTATATTTTGCCACTTCCGAGCGGTAATGAATAATTTTTTGTTGGAGTTGAATATGTTGGCTGTTCATCATGTACCTCCTTTCTCTATTTCATATATATGTAGCAATGAAAGGAAACATCAATAAAAAAAGGCTGCTGAACGACAACAGCCTTTCATTCATTAATGTGCTGGGAATACTTCTGGGCATTGCGGTGGGAATTTGTCTGTTGGGCAAAGTGTTGCTTCTAAAATTTCTTCGCGCGGTTGGCAGAAGCGTGCTTCGACTTCGATTTTTACGTCTGCTTCCATTTGCACTTCTAAGCATAATGTAATCGATACATCAAGCTGTGAGAAGTTGTCAGTGCAAATTAAGCTTGCGTCACATTCGAAAAACGAAATGTGGCAGTCGAGCGTCGTTCCTTCTGGTGCGCATAAAATAAATGTTTGTGCTGTCGCAAACGGAATTGGGTTTGACTCGCAAACGACGTGGCCGTTCGCATTAACGACTTGCACGACGACGTGACCTTTCACAAGTGCTTTTACTTTTTGCAATGTGACTGTATCTCCGGATGGAAGTGTGACGTGCACCGGTTGACGGCCGTTTGGCTGTAAAATTTCTTGGCAAATTAACGCGTTGTTGTCAATGGTTTGATCAATGCGGTTTCCTTCATCGTCAGTTAAAAAGCAGCGAATCGAGAAATCGCCAGCGCTTAAGCCATTCGATGCGAAAAAGTCACAAACCGTTTGCCCGTGGCGTGGACATTTGCTTTCAGGAAAGATCGTCTCCAAATCCCCGTTTGAAAAACTACGCAACGGCACATCGACTTGACGAGTAACCCAGTCATACACTTTGCGTGTTTTAATACACACTTTTTCTTTACGCTCTTTATGATGCGTCATGCCTCGTTCCTCCTATTTCAGTTTTTCCCGTCGCATGTATCGGGACTACTGTATAGTATGAGAAAGGTAGGTAAGTGTGCAGGGATATGTGCGGAATTTTTTTGTCATAAATCGCGACGTTTTCGAATTGTTATGTAGTAGAAAGGAGGAGGGATATGCAAGAAATAGACGTATTGCGGGCAGAAAACGTGTTGTTAAAAGAATTGGCGGCGTTAAGCGAACAACGTTATGAAGAAATTAAACGATTAAGAAAAGAAAACGAGGAACTAAAAAAACAGCTAGAACAATTAACGAAACAGCTATTCGGGCAAGGGACGGATTCATGGTTTATGCATACGGTCAAACGCCAACAAGCGTTAAAGCAAGGTGTACAACTGCCGCTTTCGACGCCATTTTCATTTGCAGAAAAAAAGAAATAGGGAAAACGCATAGTCGTTCGCTCCATCTTTTTCATATGCTATTGTATCTTACATGTGTGGAGGGTTTGCTATGGAAAAGAAAAAACCGATTGTCCTCGGTGGAACACAAACAACGAAAGTATACACATCGTCACCTGCTCCTGTGAAAAAAACAGGCGGTTGCGGATGCGGAAAGAAATTAAAACAATAGCGGGGAGGGGAAAAAGATGGAGCGTTTTAAAAATTACGGGCTATGGTTAGCGATCGGTTCATTTATCCCGCTTTTATTACAGACGTTTGGCATTGATTTAGATTTAGGGAAATACGAGCAATTATGGAATGCGTTTTTAAGCATTTTAGTCATGGCAGGTATTTTAAATAATCCGTCGCTTGGGAACGGATTTCGCGATAAACGTTAGCTCCTTCGGGGGCTATTTTTTTTGTATAACTTTTTCGGATCAGCGCATGCTATGTGATGAAAAAACGAAGGAGGTTTTTATATGACTGTTGCAAGTTCTGTAAAGCAAACGTTAGCGGGGTTGAAATCAGCGCAGGCAAGTTTTGAAACGTTCGCCTTGCAAACGGAAAATGAAAAGGCAAAACAATTGTATCAACAAGCAGCGCAACAAACGCAAGCGATCGTCGATTTAGTTGCCCCACGCTTGCAAGAAATTGAACAAGAAGAGCCGCAATATAAACAATAAGTCATTTGGGTGTCCAATCGGGACGCCCTTTCGTTACATGAATAGAAAGGTGAACGCCATGAAAAAATGGTTTGTACTTATGAGTATGTTTTTTCTTATAAGTTGTGCGCATGAACAAAAAGAACAACAACAGTCGCTTCAACAAGAAAACATGACAAACGTCAGCCATGACGGAAGCGCGAAACGAAGCGATCAACAACAGGCAAAACGGGCGGTTGATATGTTAAAGGAGAGGCAAGATGTCAAAGATGCGGTTGCCGTCGAAGCGAACGGGCGGCTGCTTGTCGCATATCAAGTGAAACATTTGCATCGCTTTCGCATGAAACAAATTGAAAAAGAGGTAGGAAAAGCGCTGAATGAACAATTTCGCGAAAAAGTGATCGCATCGCACGATTTGAAAATTTTTTGGAAAACGAAAGCGTTAAAAGAAAAAATCGAAACGAAAAACATAAGCGAAAAAGAAATCGAAAAGGAAATGACAGTCATTCAAAAATTAAGTGAAGAACAAACGTAGCGAGGTGAGAGGATGGCGAATGAAAAACGGAAAAATTTAACGCCCGTTCAACAAGAGTATCATCAATTTGAACAAGCGCGTGAAACGAAGCGTCCGGTGTTGAAAAACTGTGTGCGCGCCTTTTTTGTCGGAGGTTTGATTTGTACCATCGGACAAGCCATTTCGTATTTTTACATGTATTTTTTCGACTTTACGGAAAAAACGGTCGGCAATCCGACGGTGGCGACGATGGTATTTATCGCCATGTTGTTAACCGGGTTTGGTGTGTACGACCGATTGGCGCAATTTGCAGGGGCAGGAAGCGCTGTGCCTGTCACCGGATTTGGCAATGCTGTCATTTCAGCAGCCATTGAACATCGGACGGAAGGGTTTGTGCTTGGCGTTGGCGGCAATATGTTTAAGCTAGCCGGTTCCGTCATTTTGTTCGGTACGTTTTCTGCGTTTGTCGTGGCGCTCATTAAAACGATTGCGGTGAAATGGGGTGGGCTCGGATGATGAAAGGGCATCGCACATGGGTGTTTGAAAACCGTCCGGTCATCGTCGCTACCGCAACGGTCGGTGGACCGTTTGAAGCGAACGGAAAGATTGCCGATGATTTTGACTTGTTGCATGAAGATCTTTGGCTTGGAGAAGATTCGTATGAAAAAGCGCATAAAGTGCTATTTGAAGAAGCGTTTTTTCAAGCGATGAAAAAAGCGCGCATCGAAAAAGAACAAGTGCAGTTTATTATTGCAGGAGATTTAATTAATCAAATGACCCCTTCAAGCTTTGCCGCCCGCACGCTCAGCACTCCGTATTTAGGCGTATTTGGCGCCTGCTCGACGTCGATGGAAGCGCTCGCTTTAAGTGCATTTATCGTCAATTACGGTGGGGCGAAGTACATATTAACAGGCGCCGCTAGCCATAACGCGGCGGTTGAAAAACAGTTTCGCTATCCGACCGAATACGGTGGACAAAAGCCGCCGACAGCGCAATGGACGGTGACAGGGGCAGGGGTGGCGCTCGTCGGAAAAGAAGGAGATGGACCGCGCATTACGTCGGCAACGATTGGGAGAGTCGTCGACATGGGATTGACAGACCCGTTTAATATGGGTGGGGCGATGGCACCAGCGGCGGTCGATACGATTGAGGCGCACGTTCGCGATATGGGAATCGATCCGTCGTATTACGATCTCATCGTTACAGGCGATTTAGGAAAAATCGGGCGCACCGTTTCCCTTGATCTGTTGCGGAAAAACGGGATGGAGCTTGAAGAAGAGCGGTATCAAGATTGCGGATTACTCATTTATCGAGAAGGGCAGCCGGTGTTGTCGGGAGGAAGCGGGGCAGGGTGTTCGGCGACAGTCGTGTACGGTCATTTGTTACATCGCATGAAGCGAGGGGAAATAAAGCGAATGCTTGTCGTTGCGACAGGGGCGCTTTTATCACCGCTCACGTTTCAACAAGGGGAAACGATTCCGTGCATTGCGCATGCAGTAGCGATTGAGTATGGAGGCGATGATCGATGATGGCGATGTTTTTTTGGGCATTTGTCGTCGGAGGGCTTATTTGCGTTATCGGGCAAGTGATGTTTGATGTGTTTAAGTTGACGCCTGCTCATACGTTAAGCGCGCTCGTTGTTGCTGGAGCGATTTTAGACGGATTTGGGTTGTACGAGCCGCTTATTGATTTTGCAGGTGCAGGGGCAACGATTCCGATTACAAGTTTCGGGAATGCGCTCGTACACGGGGCGATGCAAGAGGCGGAAAAGCATGGCATCGTCGGGGTGTTGACGGGCATGTTTGAAGTGACGAGCGCCGGCATTTCTGCCGCCATCGTGTTCGGTTTTATCGGAGCATTATTATTTAAACCGAAAGGATAGATGGAGATGACGATTGGTTCACAAGTGAAACAAAGTTTAGCGAATATGAAAGCGATTCATGCGACGTTGCAAGAGCTTGCGCTTACTTCAACGAACGAGGAGGCGCAGCGTACGTTTCATGAAGCGATGTTACAGACGGAACAAATGATTGCGGCGCTGAAAGGGCGTATCTCGACGCTTGAGCGCGAGGAGCCGCAATATAAGGGGATGTAAACATGCCAGCATGGTTAGAAGTGGCGATTCGTTCGATTTGCATTTTAATCGGCCTATTTGTCATTACAAAATTATTAGGAAAAAAGCAATTATCCAAATTGTCGTTTTTTGAATATATCGTCGGCATTACGATCGGGGATATTGCCGGATCGATGTCGATGGATTTAGATATTCGACTAACTGAAGGAATCACAAGCATTTTAATTTGGTCGCTTTTCCCTGTTGCTATTTCGATCATTTCGTTGCGAAGTAAAAAATTTCGCGACTTCGTCGAAGGCAACTCGACCGTATTTATTAAAGACGGAAAAATTTTAGAGGACAATTTGAAAAAAGAAAAATATACAGCCGACGAACTGCTTGAGCAACTGCGGAAAAAAGATGTGTTTCGCGTTGCGGATGTCGAATTTGCGACGCTTGAAGCAAACGGCGATTTAAGCATTTTACTAAAGCGCGATAAGCAGCCGCTGACGATTGGGGACGTTGTGCCGTACGTTCCGCGTGAAAAAGAGCCACAAACCATCATTATGGACGGCGAAATTTTAGATGAGCCGCTTGCGACAGCTCGTTTAAGCCGCGGCTGGTTGAAGCAACAGCTCGATCAAATGGGCGTCGCCATTGAAAACGTCTTTTTAGCTCAAGTCGATTCGTATGGCCAATTGACCGTCGATTTATACGACGATCGCATTCAACTACCAGAGCCGCAACAAAAGCAACTATTGCTTGCATCGATGAAAAAAGCAGAAGCCGATTTCGAGCTATTCGCCTTGCAAACAAACGATAGAGAAGCGAAACAAATGTACGAACAACAAGCGAAACAAATGCAGCAGCTTATTCAAAAACTGCAGCTGTTTTTAACTTAAGCCACGGCATGCACGTGGCTTTTTCGTGTTGGGACTAATTTCTATCTTTATGGAAATTAGTCAACTGACAGCTCATAAATATGCTTCAAAATCTACTTCAACAAGAAAAGGTGAGTTTGACCATTCAAAATAGTTGATATTTTTAATAAACGTATAGAAATTTGGATTGGCTAGTAATAGCTTCATAATTAGCCGATTTTTTTCGCGTATCCTGCGACTTGTAGGCATTTCATTTCGAATAATGCTCCTCACCATACCTAAAAGCAAGTCTACAAGTTCGATCCCTATCTGTTCTTGTTTCTTTACATACTGAGCCGACTTAACTATAAAGCGTTCACCACGATATATTGATTGTATATTTAGCTGTTGGAACAGCTGGGTTCTTAAATCGTATTTGGTATTATGGTACTTTGTATCGTCTTCTATAAAAATTTTCGTATCCAATTGAACGTAAGTGCCGTATTTTCTTAGCAACCCATAAATAATTCGTTCTGGGAACTTCATAAAAATAGTCTGATCCGCAGCATCTTCAAGAATGTCTTTTAATCTTTTCGCTGATTCTTCGATTCTTGATTGATTATAAGAAATGATGTTCATTTTTAACAGATAATGCTCATTCATAAAAGTATTGATGATGCGCCAAATCACATTTCTTTCTTTACTATCCCCATCATATTTAGTCCAGTGAATCGCTATCCTCTTAATCACATCATTGAGTTCTTGGATTTCTGGCTTTTCATAATATGTAGAGGGAATGGAGAGACCTCCCATCAGATGTGGTTTCACTTGATTTTTTCCACTTTCGTCAAAATAAATGTTAATGGTAAATGAATGCTCCATGAAAGCCCCCCTTTACAATTTACTAAAATAAGTGCATAATATAGAAAATAGATGACATAAGGTAATAGTAATAAATAACTTGTCGCGCCCTAGACCAAGCGACACGTTATTTATTGCTAGGTAGTTTGCACTCACTGCGCCCTAGATTAAGCGGTGCGTGACAACTACCGCTACCGTTTAAAGAGAGGATGTGTTAGTCCTCTCTTTTCATTTTTTGACGATAAATCGATTTACAAATAGCTATTGGTCATGATCATATTTTTGAATTTTCCTTCAATATGTTCAAACAATCAGCCAAATTAGCTGATTGTTTGAAAAAACTCCTCGACTTGTTCGCGCGTTTTCGCGTTGGCGCTATGTAAGTGAGCGATTTTTTCGCCGTTTTGGAACACGAGTAAGCTTGGAATGCCCATGACGTTGTATGTTTCCGCAATGTCTGGCACATCGTCGCGATTGATGTCATACCATGTGAATTGCGGGTAAGCGGCAATGACTTCATCAATAAATTGATCCATGCGCACGCAATCTGGGCACCATGTTGTAAAAAATTTAACGACAACAGGTGTAGCCGATGCGATCGCTTGTTCAAATTGTTGTGCGTTTTGTAGTCGTTTCATATGACACGTCCTTTCTTTTCATTTCGTCTTTTATTTTAGCACACGTTTCTGTTTTTTACGTATGAAAAAGCAAGGGGGGAAAAACAATGGATCGATTGGAAAAAGAACTGAAATCGTATGCGCGGGCAAAACATCAAAAACACGATGCGCTTATGAAGGCGTTTGAAACGTGGGGAAAAGACATGGAAGCGACGTTAAATAAATTAGAAAAAATAAATGATGCCCTATTTCAACAGTTTCAAGTGAACATGAGCGATGCGGAAGCGTTTTTTGCGAAAAAAGAAAAGCAGTTTGCGCGCATGTTTCAACATTTTCGTTAAAGCGCCCATACCAAATCGATTTCGGTGCATATGATGTAAGCGACAACGTTGAAGGAGGTGGAGTCTCATGGGCTTCGGATATTGCGGATATGGTTACGGTGGCTACGGCTACGGCGGCGGATACGGTTCAACATTCGTGTTAATCGTCGTGTTGTTCATCTTATTGATTATTGTTGGTGCAGCGTTCGTTCACTAAGAAGGGGCGTTCCAAAGGATCACACCTTTGGAACGTTTTTTTTTGTTTTTCATATGCTGAAAAAGAAAAATGAAGGAGGCGGAGGAAGATGGATCAACATTTTTTTAAAAATATCGAAAAGAAAACGGGCGTGAATATGCAAGATATTTTTGCGCTCGCCAATTCATTGCAAAACGCAAACTTTAAAGACGAAAAAACGGTGCGCGGCATCGTCAAACGCGTCGCCCAAATTGCGAATCGCAACGTGCCAAAAGAATTGGAAGATAAAATTGTGCAATCGATCGTCAACAACGGAAAACAAATCGATTTTAATACGATCGCGAACATGTTGAATAAAAAATAACGAAAAAGCGAAAAGCCTTATACGAGGCTTTTCGCTTTTGTTTGAGAAGAAAGCAAGCGCGAGGCGTTTGCTTTTTTTAAGCGGCGCATGGACGGAACGGAAATAAAGAGGCGCTCTTTGGCGCGCGTGATGGCAACGTAAAGAAGGCGGCGCTCTTCTTCAAGCGGAGAGGCATCGCCGTTTCGGTACGCCTCAAGCGCATAATCGTGCGGCAAAAGTCCGTCTACGGCTCCGATGATATATACGATCGGAAACTCTAACCCTTTCGAGCGATGAATCGTCATAAGTTGAATGCCGTCGTCGCACGTTGTATATGATTTTGCACGCTCGACGTGAGAAAGAAACGCTTGAATCGTTTTAAATTTCCGCGCGACGACTTTTACATCCCGCACATCATCTGATCCTTTTTCAATTGTATTTCCTTCGTTGCCGCGCTTTTTTAAAAAGTCGCCAAAGCCCATGTCTTTTTCGATGAGGTCGATCGCCTCAAACGGTTTCATTTCTTTTAATTTCGCAAAGAGCGGAACGATCGTGCGCAATTTTTGTTGCTGAAACGGTGCGATACGATCGAGTTTGGCGAGCGCTTCAACGAGCGAACAGTCTTGTAAAATCGAGATCGCTTTTAAGTCGTTTAGGACGGTCTGTTTTAAAAATAATACGATGATAACATCAGCAAGCGCCTGTTCGTCGTTCGGATCGATGCTTAAGCGAAAAAAGCTTAACAAGTAGCGCACGATGCGACGATTGTAAAACGAGTCGCCATCTGTTGTGACAGGCAAACGAAGTTGTGAAAGCCGTTCAAAGACGGCGCGCCCTGAAGCGTTCGTGCGACATAAAATCGCTATATCGCTCGGTTTTGCGCCTTTTTGTATTCGCTCGACAATGTCGCATGCGATCATCGTCGCTTCTTCTTCTTCATCGTACGGAAAAAAACAGATCGGCATATGGACGCTATCTGTTTGGGCGTTCATTTGTTTCGGGATACGCGTGCGACTTTTCGAGATGATATCGTTGGCAAGCGAGACGATCGGATGTGGCGAACGATAGTTTTCTGTTAGCTTCACAATGGTTGTATTTGGAAAGTCTCGTTGAAATTGATGAATAAACGATGAATCCGAGCCGCGAAACGCATAAATGGCTTGGTCGTCATCGCCCACGGCGCAAATGTGGTGCGTATGTGAGGCGAGCAGTTTCATCGTTTCATATTGCACGTTGTTAATGTCTTGAAATTCATCGATAAGAAAATAATGAAACCGTTCGTGATATTGTTTCAGTCGCTTTTCATCCGTTCGCAACATGTCATAGCACGCATATAACATATCATCAAAATCAAATAAATCGTGTTGCTGCTTTTTTTCTTCATATTGCACGTACAACTGTACGACGCGCTCGTCCCATTCGTTTTCAATGGCGATATCATCGAGCGGTGTAAGCGTATTTTTCCAATACGAGATGCGCTGCATCGCTTCATCATACGGAAAATCGCGTTCATCAATGCCGATGTCGCGACCGATTTCTTTCATCATCCGTTCTTTTTGCCAGTCGCGAATGAGCCGCTCATGACGCCAACGAAACGGATCGGCATGTTGTAACATGCGATAAAATAAGCTATGGAACGTTCCGATTGTCGGCAGCGCATCAAGGTTGTATGCATGAAGTCTTTCAGCGAGTTCTTTGGCGGCTTTTGTCGTAAAGGTGACGATCATCATGTTTGTCGCTTTGATGTGATGATTTGTGATCATTGCAGCTGCGCGCGTCGTTAACGTGCGCGTCTTTCCGCTGCCAGCTCCCGCAAGCACAAGAAGTGGACCTTCGATGCGCCGAACGGCTTCATATTGGTCGGCATCGAGCGACACGCCGCATACGGTCATTTGTTTTTGTTCTTTCGCTTGAAATGGTTGTTTTGGCTGAATGGCGATGATATTCGCTCGTTTTCGTTCTTCTCGTATGCAAGGGTCGGAAACATGATAAAAGTGCGGGGCATGCTCAATCGCTAAATGAAAGCGAACGATTCCACCGCACATCGGACACGTCCATTTGTTTCGTAAACTTTGTTCATAAACGAGCTCATATTTTTCTCGCGCTAACGTATGAATATCAAATAGCTTGCCGTTATATCGTGCTTTATTCATCGGTCAAACTCCTTCGTCTAACGTCAACGTCTATGTTAACAAATCATACAATAAGAGAAAAGGAGTTTTTTCATGGATGGCGAATAAATAAAAAAAGGAGGCGACTTATATGCATATCCCACCGATTCGTCCGAATTCGTTAATCGTTCCCCGCGTGACAAATATACAACGAACGACAAATGAGAAAAAAGAACAAACGTCACAAAAGAAAAAACGACCTCAAGATCGTTCAATGAAAAAACGCTAATATGCTTGGACGTGCATGCCTTTTCCGTCTTGCCATTCGGCGTATAAAATATCGTTATAGTTTTCAAAACCAGCGTGGCGAATATGTTTTTTTAACCATTGTTCGTCCCAGCCGTTTTCTTGTAAATTGTCCCAAATGACTTCCCCGTCGATAATGACCGTCACAGGCAATGTCGCTTCACATGCAGAAATGTTTTGGTCTTGCCGCGTCGGCTGTTCGAACGGGGCTTTTTTCATGACGCTTACCGTGCCGTCCGTTTCTAAAATGGCGTATTCCACTTCACGAACGGAAAAGACGTTGCGCGCACGCAGCAAATGTTGCAGTTGGTTTAAGTCAAGCTTCGTTTGTTTTAACGCTTCATACAAAATTTTTCCTTTCGAAATGACAATGACCGGTTTTCCTTCTAACAACTCGCGAAGTTCTTTTTTCTTTTGTGTAATCATCTCCGTCGTGTAAATAAGCAGTCCCCATAGTCCAATCGCAAACAATACTTTCGAGAGTCCGACTTCTGAATCGTATAAACCGTTGCCGACAAGCTCCCCGAGAACAAGGGCGGAAATGAAGTCAAACGGTGTAATTTGCGTAATTTGTGTTCGCCCAAGTATTTTTGCCATTATAAATAAAGCGATATAGCCGACAACTAATTCAATTGCGATTTGTCTAAATTCGCTCATAACGATATCCTTTCGTATGTAGCTTTTTTTGTTTATTATGCCGAGTGTAAAAGAAAACATGCGACCGTTATGATCGCATGTGTATCGTTTTTACCATCGTCACATGTGGAATGCCCGCGTCCAGAAAGACGTCCGATACCGTTTCGTAGCCGAGCTGTTTGTAAAACGGTTCGGCATGTGTTTGGGCGTTTAGTTTCACCTTTTTGACGTGTTGTGAAGCATATTGTTCGATAGCTTCCATGATCAGTTTTCCGATGCCGCGCCCGCGATATGCGGGAAGGACGCAAATGCGTTCGATTTTCCCGACGTCATCGATTGTGCGGAAGCGACCCGCGGCGATCGGTTTTTCGTCATCATATACAACGAAATGAACACATTGTTGTTCAAATGCGTCAATTTCTTCTTCTTCCGATACCCCTTGTTCGTCAATAAAGACGGCGCGGCGAACAAAAAGGGCATCGCGCCAAAGCGCTTCGTCTTGTCCTCGTTTGACGTACATGTTGTTATTCCTTTCCAAGATGAAATGTTTCGTACGCCGACCACGATCCGTTTTCGAGTTGATATAACAAATGGAAGCGGTCGACTTGTTCTTCAAAGTAGACGGACTGCATGTTAAAGCGGCCGAATACGTCCGAATATTCGTCGTTTGACAAATCGCGCGCGATTGTAATGTGCGGTACGAACGCATAGTCCGTTTGTTCGACGAACGGCGGACGATGCAATTTTTCGTGTAGCTGAACGAGCGGCTCTGTTTTCTCCACTTTTAAATAAATGACGTTGTTGACCGGATAAAACGAACTGAATTTCGTGATGCGCATCGTAAATGGCTCCGTTTCGCGCGCGACGCGGCGAAGCTGTTGAACGAGCTCATTGAGCTTGTCTTCCTCCACGTCAAACGCATATTTTAGCGTAATATGTGGCGGAATGAGGGCGTAATTAGAGTCGTACCGTTTCCGATACGAATTCGCAAAATCTTGAATTTTTTTTGATGGAAAAATCGCGATACCACATTTCATGCGACCTTCCTCCTTTCGTCATTATACTTATATATTATAACAAATTTTCGGAAAATACTGTTACATTTCGATAACTTTTTTTAATGCAGCCGGCAAATCTCGTTGCCAGTATGTCCACGAATGATCGCCGTCAAACTCGTGATAGTGATAGCGAGCTTGTTTTGCTTGAAGGGCGGTACATAGCGCACGATTCGGCCCAATAAAGTTGCGCACCATTCCTTCTGTCGTTTTTACGTCCGTTTCTTGTTTGCCGACGGAATGATAAAGCGCAAGCAAATGCCAGTCCGTAAATGATTGCACGTGCGCCATCACATCGTCGTTCACATATGGCGACTGCATGACAACTTTGCCAAACGTATGTGGATATGTCATCGCAGTAAGAAGCGAAATAGTGCCTGCGAGCGAATCGCCAACGAGAATGCGCGTTGTCCCCATTTGATATGTCGAAAACTGTTCATCAACGAGCGGCGCAAGTTCGTTCGCAAGAAAGCGCATGTACGCTTCGCGTTTTTTTCCGTTCGGATGATATTTCTCATAGCGATCTGATACGTTGCGATACGGTACGCCGATGACGACCGCACGTATGCCAAGCTCGTCGATGACGCGTCCGATTTTTCCGAACATAAAATAATCTTGTCCATCTTGTGTGATGATGACGAGATGTTTATAAAGCGGTGTGACAGGTTTTGAGCAATATACAGGTAACGATAGCTCCTCGTCTAAATGTTGGCTGTGAAGTTTTAGCTCCTGCATGTTCTCCCATCCTTTTTCGACGTTGTTCTTTCTTATCGTATCACATTTCGGCATTTTTTGTCGCTGCGTGATATAATGAGAGAACGAGAGGGGGAATGAAGCATGAAGCGTATCACAAGCAAAGAAGTGTATGAAAGAACGTTGCAGTTATTGACGGAACGTGGGGTGACGATTCCAGCGATTGCTGAGATTGTATATGAAATGCAAAGTCCGTACAATAAACATTTAACGATGGCAGAATGTATTGAAAGCGTAGAAAAAGTGTTACAAAAACGCGAAGTACAACATGCGATTTTAGTTGGGATTGAGCTTGATAAACTAGCCGAACAAGGCATGCTTTCCGAGCCGCTACAAACGATTGTCGAGACGGACGAAGGACTGTTTGGCGTCGATGAAACGTTGGCGCTCGGCGCAGTGCTCGGGTACGGAAGCATCGCGGTAACAACGTTTGGTCATTTAGATAAAAATAAAGTCGGGATCATTAAGCAGCTTGACACGAAGCTCGGCAAAGGCGTGCATACGTTTTTAGACGACTTAGTTGCCAGCGTTGCCGCTAGCGCATCCGGTCGCCTTGCCCACAATTTGCGCGACGAGGAAGAAGCTGCGTTGAATGCGTAAAAGAAGCCGTAAATCCGTATGGGTTTACGGCTTTTTTGAAGAGATGTGAACATTACATGCAGGAAAGTAGTCGATGTTGTCGAATAAAAACATCGAAACGATTGTATGCGAGGTGAATGTATGTCCATTGACCACGATCGTCTGTTTAAAGAGTTGATTCAAACGTTTTTTGAGGAATTTATTGTTCTCTTTTTCCCGACAATGCATGAGCATATCGATTTTCGCCACGTACCGTTTTTATCTGGGGAGCTGTTCAACGATGTGACAGCAGGAGAAAAGTACCGTGTCGATTTGCTTGTCGAAACGAAGTGAAAAGGCGAAGATGGGCTTGTGATCGTGCATGTGGGAAACAAAAGCTACGTCCAACCATCATTTTCTGAACGGATGTTTATTTATTTTAGCCGCTTGTTAGAAAAGTACCGCAAACTCATCGTACCAATTGCTGTATTTAGCTACGATAATCTGCATTTACGCTCCAATTTCCATTTGGTCACGTGCTTGACTTTCGTTTTTTCACTTTGGAACTTCGTAAACAAAACGGGCGAAACTACATTCGTCAAGACAATCCAATCGCTGCGGCACTGCTAAGCAAAATGGGATGTACTGAAAGCGAACGGGTAGAACTGAAAAAACAATTTTTACGCATGCTTGTCCGATTGGAATTAGATGAAGCGAAACAACGATTGCTGTTTGGCTTTTTGGAAACATATGTGAAACTATCAGATGAAGAAGAACGAAGACGACGAAGCGAGGTGAATGAAATGAAGACGAAAGAAAAAGACAAAGTGATGGAGTTAATTATTTCGTATGAACAAAAGGCGTTGGAAAAAGGAAGAGAAGAAGGAGTGGAGCAAGGAATAAAACAGGGAATGAAGCGTCTTGTACAAACGATGGCGAAAAAAGGGATGAGCGTAAAAGATATTGCAAACGTCACGGACCTTTCGGAAGAAGTAAAGCAGTTCGTAGAGAAAGAATGAGTGGGAAGCCCCCAAAAAAGTTTTGGGAGCTACGGTGTTTCTTTTTGTTGTTTCAATAAATCGCGAATTTCTGTGAGCAGTTGTTGTTCTTTTGTAATCGTTGGTGCGGTTTGTTTCGTCTCTTCTTGTTTTTTCATTCGTTCGTGCAAGTTGTTTAACAGCTGAATAAATATAAAAATGGAAAAGGCGATGAGAAAAAAGTCAACGACAGTTTGAATAAAAGCCCCATATTTCACTTCTGCTTCTCCGACTTTCCAAGATAACTTGCTGAAATCAATTCCCCCTAAAATGAGACCGACAAGGGGCATAATAATGTCATTGACGAGGGAAGAAACAATTTTTCCAAATGCCCCACCAATAATCACTCCGACAGCTAAGTCGATGACGTTGCCTCGTATAGCGAATTTTTTAAACTCGTTCCACATCGGAATCCCTCCATTAAAATGATACAGCTAAAAGGCTTAAGTTTCCGTACTCGTATTCTCGGAATAAAACATGTGGCGAGCGATTGCCGGCTCCGTAAGCAATCCAGTACGGTGCTAAATGTTCTTGAGTCGGGACGGCTTGTTTAGCATAAGGGGCTTTTTCTTCATAGTGAAACACATCTTCACTATGGGCAGATGACTGGGCAAGCAACCAATCATCAAAGGCGACAGCCCAAGAATCTGCTTTCGTTTGTTCATCCCAGCGAAGCGCCATTAAATTGTGCACTGTGCCACCGCTGCCGAGTATCATGACACCTTCGTCACGCAACGGGCGGAGTGCCTCTCCGAGTTGAAACAATTGCTTTGGTGTCCACGAAGGAACAACGGATGCCTGAATAATTGGAACGTTTGCTTTTGGAAATAGTCGGCTTAACAATACCCATGAGCCGTGGTCAAGTCCACGCCTCTCGTCGATATTGACGATGGGGGAGACGTGCTTCAGATGATGTTGGACGCGTTTTGCCCATTCGACTGAACCTTGTGCAGCATAAGTTACTTCATACAATTCACGTGGGAAACCGGAAAAATCATAAATCATCTCATACGTTCCAGCGATCGACGAAACGGTCGGTTGGCGTGTCATCCAATGTGCAGTAAAGACGACGATAGCTTTTGGATGCATCTGTTTTCCGAGCGTTGTTAAAAACGATGTATATGCGCTATCTTCAATCGCTAACATCGGTGATCCGTGCGCGAGAAATAAAGCAGGTGCTTTCATTATCTCCCTCCTTTTTTTAATGTACCATATATATTTCTGATTTGTCGATTTTTGCATGTGAGGCGCATGGTCGGGCAGTTGTGCATAACATGACGATGAATATGAAAAAGAGGTGAGAACATGTATTATTACTATCCGCATTACGTGTATCCAATGTATCCATATCCGATCATGCCTTATCCGCTTCTGCGGGAATATGCGAAAGATTACGGACCGAACCCGTTTGTCATTCAAATTGAAGAAGCGACGAAACGAAACAATATGTTTCGTACGACGATATGGACAGGTTCGCATTTACAAGCGACGTTAATGAGCTTGCGTGTTGGGGAGGATATTGGTTTAGAAATTCATCCGGGCGTGGATCAATTTTTACGTATTGAACAAGGCGAAGGGATTGTACGGATGGGGAAAAAGAAAAACGAGCTAACGTTTGAACGACGAGTGGGCGACGGCTCTGCTATTTTTGTCCCTGCTGGAACGTGGCATAATGTAATAAATATTGGAAACGTTCCGCTAAAATTGTATTCCATCTATGCACCGCCACAACATCCAGCGGGTACCGTCCATCCGACAAAAGCCGATGCTCTTGCGGCGGAATGAGAGAAAATTGGGGACAATCTTTGTCCCCTTTTTCACTGCCAAACTACAAAAAATGTGATTGAGTACTCAACTTCAAAACAGAAAAGCTATTGACACAGTGTTGTCGGTTCTATTGGATCTGTGTATTTTGTTCATAGGAAACTGTAACGATTTGAATGCAGAATTTGAAGTATTGATATTATCTCTTTTTATGATTTTGTTCTATTAGTAATTGGATAATGTGTTCGTTTTGTTTAATTTGTATATCGCTATTTTTTTTTAGCTGGTAAGCACATTTCAAAAGAAAAAATAGTGAAAATGCAAAAATAATAATGGCTACAAGTGAAAAGTATCCCATTGCTCTCCGTCCTTAGTAATTAGTTTTCAATTAAATAATAAAAATCATTCTTAGAGCTAGTGAATATTTATTAATCGTCCTACATTCTTGTACTTATAGTAAGAAGATTCCCAGATAAAATTGCCTTAACATAAACATTTGCTCCACCAAGTCCTCCTAACCATGATACATCAGCAGAAAACTTAGCTGTTTTATCCGTATGATTCAAAGTAATGTTATTCAGAGTTCCTCCGATAATCCAATAATCATAGGAATAAGCTTTAATAATTTGAGATTGTTCGATATTGTTAGGAATGTTAACATCAATAAAATAACTAATTCCCATATAAGGGGTTGTTGCTTTTACTTGGTAAGTAGACTTCCCATATGGAAAAAGATGTTGATACGAAAATACACTTACTTTGTCATAATTCATGCTTTCCGATAAAATAAAGGGCTCAACGATAAAGGTTATTTCTTTCCCAAATTCATCGACGATACTTATCTCGTGTTTTTCTTGATTAGACAAATCGAACTGAACGACAATCTCTTTTTCGTTTTCTGTTTCTTCTGTAACAGATAGTTCTGATGCATATGAAAAAGACTCGTAAAACCCGAATACAAAAATATTAGTCAGAAATATTGTAAGAGTAAGAATTTTTTTAATTGGAATACCTCCTAGTAATTATAATTTAAGATATATTTTACATGATTTATGTAATTATAATTTAAGATATATTTTACATGATTTATAGTCCAAAATTCTATATAATTCACATTATTGTAAAAAATAAGGTTTGTCATATTCCTATATAAGGAGGTATGCGTTCCGTTATATCAGATAAGACTTATCTGTTGTTTTTTATATAAAAAAGGGGTTCATCATCACAACATGTGCTTGACAAGCGATATGCTCTCCTAGACAAGGATTTGCAAAAATCATTGACTCACTGATTTTTCCTTACAAGCGCGAGGGGGGCATGTTGCGAAAAAATCAAGCACAACTTTTAGTGAAGAAAACAGTTGCAATTTTGTTGTAAATGATGTACATTAATTAAAAATCAGAAAATTCGATATTGTTTTGCGTTCTTATCGAGAGAAGCGGAGGGACTGGCCCGATGAAGCTTCAGCAACCAGCCGAAAACGGTCAGGTGCTAAATCCAGCGAATTGGCGTTCAATTCGGAAGATAAGAAGAAGCGATTGTCTATGGACAAAAAAGCCTTCTTCTTTGAAGGCTTTTATTTTTTTAGAAAGGAAGAGAACGAATGAGTCATATCGAAACACGGTTAGCACAAATTGGTAATCGAAGCGAGACAGCGACGGGGACGGTCAATCCGCCAGTATATTTTTCAACGGCGTATCGTCATGAAGGAATCGGACAATCGACAGGGTACGATTACATTCGAACCGGCAACCCGACAAGGCATATTGTCGAAGAAGCGATTGCACAGCTAGAAGAAGGAGATCAAGGTTTCGCTTGTAGTTCAGGTATGGCAGCGATTCAAACGGTGTTTGCGTTGTTTGAAAGCGGCGATCATTTTCTCGTTTCTGCCGACTTATATGGCGGGACGTATCGTTTGTTTGAAAAAGGGTGGCGCAAATGCGGCATGACGTTTACATACGTCGATTTTCGCGATGTTGATGCGGTAAAGGCATATGTGACTGAAAAAACAAAAGCGATTTTTTTAGAGACGCCAACGAACCCTTTAATGCAAGAAGCGGACATCGAAGCGGTCGCGGCGTTTGCGAAACAACATGGGCTGCTTCTTATCGTCGATAATACGTTTTACACCCCTGTACTGCAAAAGCCGCTCACAAAAGGAGCCGATATCGTCGTTCATAGCGCGACAAAATATTTAGGTGGACATAACGATGTGCTAGCCGGGCTCATTGTCGCCAAAGGAAAACAATTGTGTGAACAGCTGGCGATGTATCATAACGCCATCGGTGCGGTGTTGTCTCCGTTTGATTCATGGCTGTTAATTCGCGGCATGAAGACGCTTGCGCTTCGCATGCGCCAGCACGAACAAAACGCAAAGGCGATATATGAATTTTTAGTCGAACATGAAGATGTGACGGACGTATTGTATCCGGGAAGAGGAGGAATGTTGTCGTTTCGCGTGCGCGATGAAAAGTGGGTGAATGCTTTTTTACGAAGTTTAAAGCTCATTACATTTGCGGAAAGTTTAGGTGGTGTCGAAAGTTTTATTACGTATCCAGCGACGCAAACGCATATGGATATTCCAGAGGATGTTCGCATCGCAAACGGGGTGTGTAATCGCCTATTGCGTTTTTCTGTCGGCATTGAACATGCGGATGATTTAATTGCCGATTTAACACAAGCGTTTCAACGCATGAAAGAGGTGTAAAAATGGATTTGCAAACGCAACTCGTTCACAATAAATGGCAGGTCGATGTACAAACAGGGGCGGTGAGCGTCCCGATTCATCATGCGTCGACGTTTCATCAGTTTGACTTTGATACGTTTGGCAAATACGATTATAGCCGTTCGGGAAATCCGACGCGCGAGGCGTTGGAGGAGACGATTGCGGAATTAGAAGGTGGAGTGAGCGGTTTTGCGTTCGCTTCCGGCATGGCTGCCATTTCAACAGCATTTTTGTTGTTGTCAAAAGGAGATCACGTATTAATTACCGATGATGTGTATGGTGGAACGTATCGCATCCTCACCGATGTATTGAGCCGATTTGGCATCGAGCATACGTTTGTCGATATGACTGATTTAGATGCGGTAGCGCGCCACATTCGCCCGAACACGAAAGTCATTTATATGGAAACGCCATCGAATCCGCTATTGAAAATTACGGATATTCGCGGTGTTGTGAAGCTCGCTAAAGCGCACGGATGTTTAACGTTTTTAGATAATACGTTTGCGACCCCTGTGTTACAGCGTCCGCTTGATCTCGGCGTCGATGTCGTTTTGCATAGCGCGACGAAATTTTTAGCTGGCCATAGCGACGTTGTAGCCGGGCTGGCGGTTGTAAAAGATGCGCGCTTGGCGAGAGAGCTGCGCAAACTGCAATATTCGTTCGGTGCGGTGCTTGGCGTGCAAGATGCGTGGCTCGTGTTGCGCGGGTTAAAAACGCTTCACGTTCGGTTAGATTATGCTTCACGTTCGGCGTTGCAGCTGGCGCAGTTTCTCCATCGTCATCCGAAAGTCGCGCACGTATATTATCCTGGGCTTTCTTTTCATGAAGGGCATGCCATTCATCGCGAGCAAGCGCGTGGGTTTGGCGCGGTGTTGTCGTTTGAATTGGAAGACGAACAAGCGGTGCGGACGTTTGTGAAACATGCACGCATCCCTGTGTTTGCGGTCAGTCTCGGGGCGGTCGAGTCGATTTTATCGTACCCAGCGAAAATGTCGCATGCGGCGATGCCGAAAGCGGAACGACTTCGTCGCGGTATTACAGACGGCTTGTTGCGCATAAGCGTCGGACTCGAGGCGATCGATGATTTAATTGCTGATTTTGAACAGGCGTTATCATATGTAGGAAAGTAATGTGGAAAGGGTGACCGAAATCGGGCACCCCTCTATGCTTGCGTGGTTTATTTTTTACTTTGTTGTTTCTTTAGCTCTTTTTGCAGTTTTTGAATATTTGGCAATCCATAAATATAGCCAACTACACCGGCTTGATTAATCCCATATGTTGCATTGATTCTTTTTTTCACGTCTTCGATGTTCACGGCGGTTGGTTTAAAGTTATCTAGTTCGTCACCCGGATGCTGGAAATTGCTCATAATGTAGCTAAATCCGTTCCGCGAATCGACAGCTTGAAGCCCAGTTGCTTCAGCGCCAGCAGGAACAGATAAAATGCGCGATAGTTTTTTTGTATCTACGTTGTATGCCCAGACGAAATTATTTATATGTTGTCCGCTGTCTTCGCCGATAAATAACGTGCGATAGTCGCTGGAGAAACTTAAGTTATCAGGACCAGCAATTTTGTTGACATTTGCTTTATTACCATAAGCATCTGGTTGTTTTAAATCTTCGCCGACAATAATAGCGCGCATGGAAGTGGCTACATATTTACTATTAATCGATTCACCTGTCATACTTTTTTGGCTCGATGTTAGACTGAGCTCGTATACTGCCCCAGCTTTTACTTTCGATAGCTGAATGTGATCGACTGGATCTTGTGCATTTTTCTCCATTCCTTTGCTTATGTCGGCGATTGCTACGTATACTTTTTTATCTTTCGAATTTACAGCTATGCCTTCCATTTTATTAAATTCGCTCGTAGCACCTAACATTGCCCCATATCGTCTCGATTCTAAAAATGCTGCCGCTTTTTCCATCCCTGGCTTCAGTTTTAAATATTCGATTTTTCCATAGTTTGAGTTTTGCGCTGAATATTGTTTAACAGCAACAAATCCTTCTTTCGGCTCGTCAGACACCTCAAAAATATCGCTAAATTTTATGCCGCTATCAATCATTTGTTTTATTTCTTTATCGGTGGCATGTCCGAGTTTAATCCATTGCAACTTTCCGGATCCGCCATTTTTTTCGCTTGTTTGTATAAATTTAGCTGCATACAATGTACCAGATGATAAATCGCGTGGTTTGTCAGCAACATACATAAACAACATTGTATATTCGCCGTCGTCCCCAAAATAAGCTGTACGCTCATCAGGCATGACGACCATGATCTCGTTTGAGCGACGTCCTGTGCTGTAATGTTTTACCACACGCGTTTTCCCGTCAGCACTGACGATCACTTCAGGGATGAAGCCGTAGTAGTAAGGATTCGCTTTTTTCTCATCACCGAAGTATAGTTTAGCAAAGTCCATTACGTGAGCTGTTGATTGACTAAGTTGATCAGGTGTGTCAAATTCGAAAGAACGCGCATCCGGTTCGTATTCCTCAGAGCCTAAGTGCGTATTCCATGGTGTTAGTGATCCAGCACATGGCACCCATAACCCGTTTGTTGAAGAGAAGCTTATTTTATCTACAGTAGAAACTTTTAGTTCCCCTGTTTTTGTTTGTTGCAATTTTGAAATGGTCATTGATGCTGGGATGCGTCGCCACGATGGATTTCCAGCGCGATCTAAAGAGTCGTACTCATAGTGTGAAATAAGATACAAAGAGCCGTTTTTCATTGGACGAAGCAAACTGTTTGCGTCTGGGGCATCAGATACGTAATGAACCAATTTACCGGTTGCGGATTTGTCTGTAATTGGTTTGTTGAAATAGTCTGTCGGTGTACCAGCCGAGAACGTTTTACCGTTCGACATTTTGAACTTATCTGTCGATTTAAAAAGTCGTTTATATGTAAGCGGGAACGATTTTGTCTTTCCGTTTGTATATTTTACAATGACGGATGATGTAGTAAATGGTTTCGTCATTTCTGCTATTGTTGTTGGCGCTTTTGAATGAGTAAAGGAAATGGATTCGATTTTTACTTCTTTTGTTGCCTTTTTTTGCTGCGAAGCTTCGATTGGGTGTAGCGCTGGTATCATCATTCCTAGCGCTAGGGCAGCAATAATTCCTTTCTTTTTCATGATTATAATCCTCCTTGTCAAATAAGATGAAAATCCTACATCCTATTTAACTAGGAGATTGTTAATTATTTTTATGAAAATTTTAATTTTTTTGTTATATTTTTATAAAAAATTTGTTAAAAAAGCTAGGCATATCGCCTAGCCTTAGCTAATTTGGTCGAGGGCATCGCGTTGTAGCTGTTGCTCGACCATGCGATCGAGTTGTTGAATTTTTTTCAAAGCGAGTTCGTCATCGATTTGGCGATAATGATGTTTGCCGCCCGGTTCTTCATCTGCTTCATCGGCGAGTTTAACGATCGTCTGAAGCGGTTTTCGTTTTAGCTCTCCTTCTGGAAGATATGAATCGGTATGAAGCAAAATGGCGAGGGCGATTTCTTTGGCATGTTGAGGATGTTCACCGAGTCGAATAAGCAGTTTATGCGCCCGCTCCGCTCCTTTAATCGCATGAATATCGTTTTGTTTATATGTTTCATAGTCCCATATTCCGTTTGAGTACCATTCATAATGACCGATATCGTGAAGCAGCGCCGCTTTTGTCGCTAAATCAACATTTACTCCATATTGCAGGGCAAGGCGATACGCATGATATGCAGTAGCGATGGCGTGTGCGACGCCTGAACGTTTCAAATATTTTTGAGTGATGGGGTGAAGGAAGATGTCAGTTAAAGTGACACGTCTCATTGTTTATACCCCCTTTTTTGTTTTTCTAAATATCATACCATGTCTTATTTAAGAAAGGCAATACATATTTTTTTGTTTTTCTTCCATACTAAGTGAAAAAAGTATGGAGGGTGCGTATGTTTTTATCCTTATTATTATCAGTTATGACGGTCGTTTCGGCTCAAGGGGACGTGTGTACGAAAAAATTGGATGAAGCGAATGTGCAGCTATGTGGAAAAGAAGATGGAGATTGGGTGCGTCATTTTACGCTTCACGTCGGGAAAGCGACGTATGCGTTTCCGGAATGGGAACATGTAAACGATCCGAAAGCACTTCCGCAATTGTATTCGATGGACGTCACGGAAGATGGAAAAGAAGATATTGTTGTATGTCCACGCGCTCATTCCGCACGATCGCGAAGGCGGGAAGGGGATAAAGACAACATTCAATCGCTTTTTAAAATACGCTGTCGATAAACAAAAATTGAAGGCAGTTTTATTGTTAGAAAGAAAAAGGGGCGAATATATCGGCAGTTTAATTGTCTCATACGAATATAAAGACGGGCTCTTTCAAGCAACCCATATCGACTTTATCCGCCATTAGCCATTGCCTAGGCAATGGCTAAAAAAATTTTTTAAAAAAGTATTTGACAATGTGAGAGGTGGTGGATATAATAAAAAATGTGTTCGATAGGACAACAACATACGATTCCGTAGCTCAGCTGGGAGAGCGCCACCTTGACAGGGTGGAGGTCGCTGGTTCGAGCCCAGTCGGAATCATCGCAAAACCCGAGTTCGATGAAAGAGCTCGGGTTTTATGTTGTTTCTCCTCTCCTCCTGACTGCCGAGCATGTTCGAGAGTTCCTCCACATTTTGTATGCAGGAAAATCGTCGATGTTGTCGAATAAAAACATCGAAACGATTGTATGCGAGGTGACTATATGTCCATTGACCACGATCGTCTGTTTAAAGAGTTGATCCAAACGTTTTTTGAGGAATTTATCGTTCTCTTTTTTCCGGCGATGCATGAGCATATCGACTTTCAGCATTTGTCGTTTTTATCCGAGGAGTTGTTCACCGATGTGACAGCAGGAGAAAAGTACCGTGTCGATTTGCTTGTCGAAACAAAGTTAAAAGGCGAAGGTGGGCTTGTCATTGTGCATATCGAAAACCAAAGCTATGTGCAACCATCATTTCCTGAACGGATGTTTATTTATTTTAGCCGCTTGTTTGAAAAGTACCGTAAAAACATTGTACCAATTGCTGTATTTAGCTACGATACGATCCGCGACGAACCATCGACATTTACCCTCCAATTTCCTTTTGGCCACGTGCTTGACTTTCGTTTTTTTACTGTCGAATTGCGCAAACAAAACTGGCGAAACTACATTCGTCAAGACAATCCAATCGCCGCTGCATTGTTAGGCAAAATGGGATATACTGAAAGTGAACGAGTAGAACTGAAAAAACAATTTTTACGTATGCTTGTCCGGTTGGAGTTAGACGAAGCGAAACAACGATTGCTGTTTGGTTTTTTTGAAACATATATCAAACTATCCGATGAAGAAGAACGAAGACTACGAAGCGAGGTGAATGAAATGGAGACGAAAGAAAAAGAACAAGTGATGGAATTGATTATTTCTTATGAACAAAAGGCGTTAGAAAAAGGAAGAGAAGAAGGGGTGAAGCAAGGAATGAAGCGTCTTGTACAAACGATGGCGAAAAAAGGGATGAGTGTAAAAGACATTGCGAACGTCACGGACCTTTCGGAAGAAGAAGTGGAGCGGTTGTTGGAGTAGGGGGGACTGTCGTCGACCTTTTTGGCGACGGCAGTTTTTTGTTTTACAATGAGTAGGTGCCAATATGATGTTCGTTTGCCGTTTAACACGCTTTCTTCTAACGTTGCAAATTATCACGAATATTTCTTAAGATGTTCTCATTTTGTTGTCGTTGTGCGTGTGTCCATAAGTATGAGGGTAATAAAAATTTTCATTGACAAACATTTAAAAATCATCAATCCTTCTAAATAAGAGCGTCATTAGTACTATCGTTTATAGTGAAGAAGGGATTGGATTGAAAATAGCTAAGGTAATTAACAACAATGTCTCATTTTTTAATTTTGGTTCATCATCAAAACATGCACTTGACAAACGGTAAATTTCCTTGAACAAGTATATAAAAAAACATTGGTTCGCTAGTTTTTCCTTGGAAATGTAGTGATGAGCACCATAGTGATTTTCAACCGTCTGCCCAGCTATCGAAGCATAGCTGGGTTTCGCATGTTTTCAAATGACAGTAGTTTACAATAGGAATTTTTGTTATAGTTAAAGTTGTAAGAGATGAAAGAACAAGAAAAGACGGAGGCAACAGTATGAGCAAGTTAACGCTACAAGAACTTGAATCTCATTTATGGGAATCAGCGAATATATTGCGTGGCAGCATTGATTCTTCTGACTATAAAAACTATATTTTTGGAATGTTGTTTTTAAAACGATTAAATGATGTGTTTGTCGAAACCGCTGAGCGGATTGAAAAAGAAGAAGGAGAAGATTACGGTTGGTATGATCGCGATGAACATCAATTTTTCGTACCTGAAAAAGCACGTTGGAGTTATATTCAATCCCACTCCCAAGACGTGGGGGCGGTCATTAATAAAGCCTTTGAATTATTAGAAGATGAAAACCCTTCCCTACAAGGGGTACTAGCAAATATTGATTTTAACGATAAAGAAAAATTATCCGATAAAACGATTCTTCAATTAGTACAGCATTTCTCACAAATTGACTTACGTAACGAAAACTTGTCGGAACCTGATATCCTTGGTCGTGCTTACGAATATCTTATCAAGCAGTTTGCTGACGATGCAGGAAAAAAAGGCGGCGAGTTCTATACGCCAAGCCAAGTCGTTAAATTAATTGTCAAACTGATTAAGCCTGAAGAAGGCATGCGTGTATGCGATCCAACCGCAGGGTCTGGGGGAATGCTCATTCAATCGGTTGACTATATAAAAGAAAAAGGCGGCAACCCGCGCAACATTACATTGCATGGACAAGAGAAAAACTTAAATACATGGGCGATTTGTAAAATGAATTTGTTGCTTCATGGCTTAAGCGACCATGAAATTAAAAAAGGCGATACAATTCGTGAACCGAAACTATTAGACGAAAACGGCGAGCTTCTACTATATGATCGCGTCATTGCTAATCCTCCGTTTAGCTTAAAAAACTGGGGACGTGAGGAAGCAGAAGCAGACGCATTTAACCGTTTTCGCTTTGGTTTACCACCAAAAAACGCAGGAGACTATGCGTTTATTCAACATATGATCGCCACACTTAATGATGAAGGAAAAGCGGGAGTTGTCATGCCGCACGGCGTTCTTTTCCGCGGCGGAGCGGAAGGGAACATTCGTCAAGGCATATTAGAAGAAGATTTAATTGAAGCGGTTATCGGTTTACCAGCGAACTTGTTCTACGGAACAGGTATTCCAGCATGTATTCTCATCATCAACAAAAACAAAGAAGAACATAAAAAGGGAAAAGTTCTCTTTATTGATGCATCACGGGACTATCAAGAAGGAAAAAATCAAAATGTTCTTCGTGATGAAGATATTCAAAAAATCGTTAGCACATATGATGCATGGAAAGATGTCGAGAAATATAGCCGTGTCGTTACGCTACAGGAAATTAAAGAAAATGACTATAACTTAAACATTGCACGTTACATTGATACAATCGAAGAAGAAGAGGAAATTGATGTCGCAGAAGCCTTGCGTCAACTCCGTCAACTCGAACAAGAACGGGATGAAATCGAAAAGGTGATGTACGGGTATTTGAAGGAGTTGGGGTATGGTGAGTGAGTATAAAAAAACGCCTTTAGGTTTTTTACCTCAATCATGGAAGGTAAAAAAACTTCGAGATGTAGCAACTAGGATCACCGAAAAGAACAAAGATAGAACAGATAATGTTCTTACAATATCTGCAAAATTTGGATTGGTAAATCAAAAGGAGTTTTTTAATAAAAGTGTAGCGAGTAAAAACCTAAGTGGATATTACTACCTTCAAGAAGGTGATTTTGCATATAATAAGAGTTATTCAGAAGGTTATCCATTCGGTGCAATTAAAATGCTAGAAAGATACGATCAAGGAATCGTTTCTACACTCTATATTTGTTTTCGGTTAACAGGAAACAATACTGATTCGTTGTTTTATAAATATTATTTCGATAGCAATCTCTGGAATGAGGAAGTCCGTTTAATAGCAAAAGAAGGCGGAAGAAGTCATGGATTATTAAATGTTGGGGTGGATGAGTTTTTTGATATTCTTTTACCACTCCCTCCATTAGAAGAACAACGCAAAATCGCAGCCATTCTCTCATCCGTTGATGAAGCGATCGAGAAAACCGAAGCCATCATCGAGCAAACGGAGAAAGTGAAAAAGGGGCTTATGCAACAGTTGCTCACAAAAGGAATTGGACATACGAAGTTTAAAAAGACGGAGATTGGGGAGATTCCTGAAGAGTGGGAAGTAAAGCAATTAGCTGAAGTATGTGTAATCAATCCTACTTATCGAGTTGAAAAAGGGACTATTTGTTCCTACGTAGAAATGGGTGCAGTTAATGAAAACTCCCCTCATATATCTTATTTTGGAAAAAGAGAAGCTGGAAAAGGTGGCGGTTCGAGATTTAAAGAAAATGATGTGTTATTTGCGAGAATTACTCCTTGTACGGAAAATGGTAAAACTGCTTTGGTTCCAAAATTAGAGTCTGAAGTAGGAATTGGTTCAACAGAATTTATTGTATTATCTCCTTTAAAGCAAATTCTTGATCCAAAATTCTTATATTACTTTGTTAAGTCTGATAGAGTAAGAAATTACGCTATTAGTAGAATGACGGGAACAACAGGTCGGCAGCGTGTTCCAAAAGAAGTATTTGAACAAGAGTTAATGATTGCTTTACCACCTAATGATGAACAAAAGAAAATAGGTGAAATTTTATACAATTATGATAAGAAGATTGATCACGAAAAAAGACGGAAGAATCAGCTTCAAACAATCAAAAAAGGTCTTATGCAAGTCCTTCTCACAGGCAAAGTTCGTGTCAAAGTCGATGATGAGGTGATGTTACAGTGACCGCCGCAAGTGAATGGAATGAATTAAATCTTGTGGAAAAACGTTTGATTCATCAGCTTCAAGAGTTGGGCTATGAGCATGTCACAGGCTCAGCTCTTGAGTCTGAACGTGATTCATTAAGTGAAGTCATTTTGAAGGAACGGTTAAAGAAAGCGATTCAGCGGTTAAATCCATGGATTGATGACAATAACCTTGCCCGCATGATTTACAATCTAACTCATATCGAAGCAACAGGATTAATGCAAGCGAATGAAAAGTTTCATGAAATGCTTGTGAACTACATTTCGATTCAACAAGATTTAGGAAAAGGGAAAAAGAATCAAACGGTTAAACTCATTGATTTTGATAACCCTTATAACAATGAATTTCTTGTTGTTGACCAGTTCCGTATTCAAGATGCAAGAGGCACAATTCGTCCTGACGTTGTTATTTTTGTGAACGGATTGCCTTTAGTCGTTGTCGAATGTAAAAGTCCAACGTTACAAGAAGATACGCAAATTTCGAAAGCGGTCAATCAATTACGACGCTATCAAGAAACTCATGAGCAACTGTTCTACTATAACCAGTTTATGATTGCGACAAGCAATTATCGTGCGAAAGCGGGAACGATTGGTGCGAAAGTGCAACACTACGGCGAGTGGAAAGATCCGTATCCAAGAACGGTGCCTGAACTTGGTGACTCACCTACGAAACAAGATATTTTAGTTGCAGGAATGTTAGCGAAAGAAAACTTGCTTGACTTGATTCAAAACTTCATTGTCTTTGAAGTAGATGGTGGACGGGTCGTTAAAAAGATTGCTCGTTATCAACAATTCCGTGCTGTCAATAAAGCGATTCAGCGCATTTTACATGCAAAAACACCAAAAGATCGCGGCGGGGTGATTTGGCATACACAAGGTTCAGGTAAATCGTTAACAATGTTATATTTAGCTGTAAAACTTAGAAGAATGAAAGAGTTGCACAACCCAACGATTGTCGTTGTCACCGACCGTAAAGACTTGGATGATCAAATTACAAAAACATTCCGTAAATGCGGTTTCCCGAATCCGCAACAAGCGGAAAGCGTCAAAGATTTGAAAAGGTTATTACAACAAGGTCCGGGATCTACGATTATGACGCTTGTGCAAAAGTTCCAACCAGATAAGGATCAAGACGAGTATCCAGAACTTTCAAGGTCGGAAAATATTTTTGTGTTAGTCGACGAATCGCACCGTACGCAATATAAAGGTTTAGCGATGAACATGCGGAAAGGCTTACCGAATGCATGTTACCTTGGATTTACAGGAACACCGATCGATAAAGAAGATAAAAGTACAACACGAACGTTTGGCTCTTATATTGACAAATATACGATTGAACAAGCGGTCGATGATGGGGCAACCGTTCCGATTTTCTACGAAGCGCGAATGGTCAACCTTCATTTGCAAGGCGATTCACTTGATCGCTTATTTGATCGTAAATTTAGCGACTATAGCGAAGAAGACCGTGAGCGTATTAAAAAGAAATATGCAGATGAAGAAGCAATCTTAGCCGCTCCGAGCCGCATTAAGCAGATTGCTTTAGATATTGTAGAACACTTTGAAAATTATATCTTACCAAACGGTTTTAAAGCGCAAGTGGTGGCGGTGAACCGTGAAGCGGCGGCGATTTATAAACAAGAGCTAGATGAACTCATTAACGGAAAATATGAAACAGCATTAATTATTTCAACAAGTCCCGAAGATAAAAACAATGAATTATTAAAAGACTACTCCCTTTCTCGTGAAGAAGAAAAACAATTAATTGAACGATTCAAAAAGCCGTTTGAAGAAGACAAACTAGCGATTTTAATTGTTTGTGATAAGCTTCTCACAGGCTTTGACGCACCAATCGAGCAAGTGATGTACTTAGATAAACCGTTAAAAGAGCATAACCTACTTCAGGCCATTGCTCGTACAAATCGAACATATGAAGGAAAAACGTATGGACTCATTGTAGACTACTTTGGTGTATCCAAATTCTTGGAGAAAGCCCTTGCGATTTTCTCTAAACAAGATATTCAAGGAGCGTTGTTGCCGATTGAAAGCGAGTTGCCAAAGTTAAAACAAGCCCATCGAAAAGCAATGAGCTTTTTCGACTATATTAACCGAAGCGATGCCGATGCGTGCGTTCAAGTATTAGAGCCTGAAGATGTGCGTCATGAGTTTGAAAAAGCGTTTAAAGAGTTTTCCAAACGAATGGATATGATTTTACCGAACCCTGAAGCTTCTCCATATGTAGAAGACTTAAAGTTTTTAGGGAAAGTACGGCAAATGGCAAAAACGTTATATCGTGATGAACAAATGGATATTTCCGAGTGTGGCGAGAAGGTCAAACAATTAATTGCAGAGCATTTATATGCTGAGTCTGTCGAAGTCATCCATGAACCAATTGATATTTTGTCCAATAAGTTTGATGAGCGGTTGGAAAAAGCCCCTTCAAAAGAAGCACAGGCGGCGGAAATGGAACATGCGATTCGCCATGAAATTAAAGTGAAGCTGGAAGAAAACCCTGTATACTACACGTCGTTAAGGGAAAAACTTGAACAATTAATCGAAGCAAGACGGAAAAAAATGATGGATATCGCTGAATTGGTAGAAAAGCTACGCAGCATGGTCAATGATATGCGAAACGTCAATCAACAAGCACAAAACCTCGGCTTTACACGGGAACAATATCCATTCTATCAATTGTTCCAACAACTTCTTCCAGACGAAGAACATAAAGATACGATCGATGCGTTGACGCATCTTGTAACAGACATGATTGCCGAGGAAAGTCAAGTCATTGATTGGGTAAACAAAGAAGATGTAAAACGGGAAATGCGGAAGAAAATTAAGAAGCAGTTGCGGGCAAGTGTTATCCCTAAAGATCAGATAGAAAACATCACACAACAAATTATGTCGTTAGCGATGGTTCATTATAAACGATAAACGTATGAAAGCCTCCTACCAATCTAGGGAGGCTTTCGTCATTTATAAAGTTAACGTTGGGCCATTTACACGCAACCATTCTTTTCTTTGTTCATAGTCCGACATCACAGATTTAACAAAATGCCAAAAATCATTGGAGTGGTTTGGATATTTAATATGTGCTAATTCATGTACTAACAAATAATCGATAATCGGCACGGGTGCCATCATAATTCTCCAGTTTAAATATATGGCTCCTTCGTTTGTACATGTTCCCCAGCGCATTTTTTGTTCTTTTAATTTAATTTTAGTAGGGGTTACTCCCATTTTAGGGCAATAAATTTTTAAACGTTCTTGTAGTTTCATTTCTCCGTATAGAATATACCAATCTTTGAACGCTTGTTGAAAAAATGAGATTCTTTCTTCTTCTGTTAAATGCGGTGGCACCGTGGCAATAAATTTCCCTTGTTTAAACATAAGAACCGGCTTTGTAACTTCCTCGCTTTTATATACTTTTAATCGATAATTGCGCCCTAAATAAGCAAATTTCTCTCCGCTTACAAACTCTTTCGGAGCAGGGCAATCAGAAATTTGATTCAATGCCTGCCATTTATCAATAATCCATGGGGCTTTTTTATAGAGGATAGAATGTAAAAGTGTATCCTCTATTCCCACAGGGGCTACGACTTTTACCCCCTCTAACCATTCAACCGATATCGTCACATCCCGCTTTTCTGGCTTATACTCTACTGCATAATCTATCGTTGTCTTGCCATATTGAAAGCTAGGCATAGAAATACTGACTCCTTCGTTCCTTTAATTGTCTTTCATTTTAACTTTGGGAAAGCAAAAGGTCAATCGGTAAACGATGAATTTGAAAAATGGTAACTATTCAGTCACATGATCAAGTGGGCTGAATTTAAACAGTTGGAATTTATTTTATCTTTTAATCACTCTCTCCCTTCAAAAATTAAATTTTCAACCTAAAAAACGGTTCATCCTCCCACTTTTTTACCCCATTTGTCATAAAAATTTTCCGTAAAATTCAATTTTCCACTTTTGCATTTCCCTTATTTCCCGATTTTAATCAAATTGTCCCCTATATTTTACGAAAGGATGATTTGTATGCAATACCTCGATTTAAAAATGGATTTTATGTTTAAACAACTGTTCGGCCACCCAAGTAGAAAGTCAATCACGATGGCGTTTTTAAATGCGTTGCTACATCGGACTGGAGATGATCGCATCATCGACGTACAGTTTGAAAACACCGAACTAACGAAAGAGACAGAAGACGGTAAGACTGGACGGTTAGATGTCATCGTTCGCACAAACCGCGGCGAGCGCATTCACGTTGAAATTCAAATCATCCCACAATACGGTATGCCCGAACGGCTATTGTATTACTGGGCAAGGTTGTTTTCATCTTCACTATCGAAAGGAGAACGGTACGACATCCTCCCTCCAACGATTATGATCGCCATCTTAAATTATCCCCTTTTCCCACATGAAACAGATCGCTTCCATACCGTTTTTCACATTCGTGAAGACGAAGAACAGTTTCTTTGGAGCCATCACCTTGAATT